>JAYUVL010000122.1:0-6301 GCA_043754075.1 Cytophagales bacterium
TTCTTATCACAATTAAGAAGCCAGTTTTTGCGACTAAATGCGGTAAAACACCTGAGGATACGTTTGTTTTTACAGTCCGCTGGCCTGCGCATGGCTCCCCCGCTCACCGACCAGCGCGGCCCGAACTCCAGCCTGCCGGAACAGGGCCAGGGGCTGCAAAGCTCCCCCATGCCGCAGCCGGGTTTCGGCCAGCAACGGGCGCACATCGGTGCGGTAGGCGTGTTGCAATAATTCTTGGGCACTGGTCACATCGTTCTGGTCTTGGGCAACGTGCAGTGCCGACCGATCTACCAACAGGGCCTGAGCATAGGCGAGTTTGATGGCCTCGACCGATTGGAGGAGATCCTCCAGCGGATCTTTGACATTGTGGCTCGCATCGATCATCCATGAATAGTGCGATTGCCCCTGGCCCGTTTCGCAAAACCCCTCTACCAACTCATTGAAAATCAGGAATAATTGGTATGGCTTGAGCGATCCGACGGTCAGGTCGTCATCCCCATATTTGGAATCATTGAAATGGAACCCGCCCAGTTTGCCCTCCATCATCAGCAATGCCACGTTTTGCTCAATGTTGGCACTGGGCAAGTGGTGGCCCAGATCGACCAAACAAGCCGCCTTGGGACCCAGCTTGCTGGCATATAACAGCGACGCGCCCCAGTCCTGCACCACCATTGAGTAAAAGTTCGGTTCGGAGGGCTTGTACTCCACAAACATCTGCCAATCATCGGGCAGGGCAGCGTAGATTTCTTGCAGCCCGGCCAATGTTCGGCGGAAAGCTTGCCGAAAATTTTGCTGGCCAGGAAAGCAGGAACCATCAGACAGCCAAACCGTGATGGACTTGGAGCCCAGGGCTACCCCGTGGCGGATTACCTCGAGGTTGTGGGCCACGGCCTGCTGGCGCACTTCCGCCCGTGTATGCGAGAGGGAACCAAACTTATAGGAATAGATCTGATCTTTTTGATCCTGAAAGGTATTGGAATTGACCGCATCGAAGCGGAGGCCATACTGCCGGGCCAGGGCACGCGTGGCGGTGGCATCTTGGGGGATATCCCACGGAATGTGCAGCGAGATCGCGCCCGACGATCGGTTCAGGGCATGGAGCAAGCCCACATCGGCTATTTTTTCGGCCAAATCCCGCGGTTCGCCCCCCCCGGGAAAGCGGCCAAAACGGGTGCCGCCCGTGCCAAGTGCCCAACTGGGGATCGCTACTTGAAACGCCTGCAAATCGGCCAGTATTTGTTCGGGATCATGGCCCTGGGCCAATAAGCTTTCGGCCAGAAAACTGAACTGGCGCTGGTGGGCTGGAATCAGTGGCGCATTGTGGGCCGCGATTTGGGAAGGGTGGATCAACATATCGGGGGTAGTTTTGGTTTTTTGGGTAATTTTACCGGACTGATGAATGAGCCTGCTCACTTGATGGACCACCACTGCGCTGCGCCAGCCCTAGCCCCGTTGGTAGCGGCGGTGCGGGCCACTCTCGCCCAGCCAGACTTTGCCATGGCCATGGCCTCGGCCCACCAAGTTTTTCAACACTCGGTGCACCCCCGGCTGGCTTGGGCCGACTTCCCAGCGGTTTTTGCGGAACACTTGCTGGCAATGGCCTGTTTCAGCCCTCTGCCCATTGCGGCCAAGCTTTGGGTGGACGAACAAAACATTGGCCCCTTGTTTGAGCCGGGCCAGCAAATATTTGCAAAATTTTCCAAAAACCAAGCCTTGTTGGCCGATTATCGACACTGGGCCGATCGGTTGGGGTTGAGTACACCCGCTGATTTGTATTCGGCCATTGGCCAACAGTTCTTCCCGTTGGAGCGCACCGTAGCCTGGCCGGCCGGAACGATCCCTCTCGCCGTGGCTTTGGCTGATCAATTGCGGCCCGGCTGTTGGGCCGCCCCCGAGACTGCGGTGCTGTTGCCCCATGCCGGCGATGGGCAATTGGCCAAAGCCGTGGCAGCCGAACTGAGCCAAACCGTGGCCGGATCTGCGTTGACCGGGCCACGGTTGTATTGGAACGAGACCTCGATCTTGGCCTACTGGGCCACTGGCCTGCAACTGGCGGAGACAAAACCCAGTGGGCCGCTCGTCGCCCACGCTTGCCTGACCGAGCCGCTGCTTACCGATGATATGCGCCCCAACACGGTATTGCAAGGCTCGCTTTTTGCCCTTCAAGCCACAAATAGCGAGCGGTTACGGGCCCAAAATGCAAAAAAATTTACATTGATCATTAATAACCTCTGCGAGATGGCCAGCCGGCCCACGATTTGGGCGGGTGAACCGGCTTTCCGATCACTCGATCGGCGGGCCAAGGAGTTGCACCTTCGCCACGAACTGACGGGCCGGTTGCCCACCAAAAACTTGGCCCGTTACTGGCAATGGCTCATTGATCGGCTGCCATCGGGGGGCTTGGCGGTATTGCTGGTTGAGGTGGAATGGCTCACCAGCCCCGCCCACCAAACGGCCCGGGCCCATTTGGAGCGGCATTTTCCCCAATTATGGATCGTGGACTTGGCCCAATTCCCGGCCCCGGGATTGGCCCTACTGGCCTTGGCAAGAAAATAGGGCTATTGTTTCAACACGATTTCATGACCGTGCAACACGGGCACCACATTGAACTTATCCATTTCTAAACAATAAACAATGTCTTCCCGGATGCCCAGCTTGCTCAACCGCTTGTAGTGCGAAGAATGTTGCAAATGGGCATACATATCCTCCTGCATATTGGCGTAAAGCTCCCGGGCGGCAATCACCGAGTCATCCTCGGTATCAAAAAAGCCATCCAATTTACGGGCCAACGCCCCCGCAAACAAGGTGTCCTCCAAGTTGAACTTGCCTTTCCAGCCCGCGCACACGATGAGCGCGTTGTGGGGCTGGCCGATCAGGTAATCGGCCACTGCGCTGAGGTTCAGGAATGCGCCCAGCAAAATTTCCCGCGCGGCCAGCGATCGGGTGATGGCCTTGGTTCCATTGGTGGTGGTCACGGCAATAGACCGGCCCCGGTATTGGGGCAGCATATAACTGAATGGCGAATTGCCGATGTCAAAGCCATCAACATGCTGGCCATCGCGCTCGCCCGCCCCCACGTAGCCTTGGGCCATGAGGGCACGGCACTCGTCCAGTGTGGCCACGGGCACTACGCTCTTGACCCCCGAAGCCAAACCGGCCACCATGCAGGAGGTGGCCCGGAAAATATCCACGACCACTACCACTTTTTCGCTCAAGGGATACAGTGGCAATAGATCGGGGGAAAAACAAACCTCTAATGTTCTCATTCGGTTTCGGTTTAGCCGCAAACATAGCCCAAGATTGGCTGATTTGACCGTTTAAGAAAGGGGGCAAATCGCGGCTGATCCAACTTGCCCGCATGGTGGAATGTGCCCGATTGGTGGCACTCACCGATTAGGCCAAGCAGATATAGGTTATCCAAGCGGCCAAATAGGCCAGTGCCGTCAAATAGACGATTTGCAATACTGGCCACTTCCAAGAGTTGGTTTCGCGGTACACGACTGCGGCGGTGCTCATGCACTGCATCGCAAACAGGTAGTAGATCAACAAAGCAGCGGCCACCGCTGGCGAGTACATGGGCAAGCCGGCTGCATTTTTGGCAGCGCGCATCTGCTGGCCCACTGTTTTGAGATCGCCATCACCGGAGCTGCCCACGCTATACAACGTGGCCATAGTGCCCACAAAGACCTCCCGGGCGGCAAAAGAGGTGATCAGTGCGATCCCGATTTTCCAATCGAAGCCCAGCGGGGCAATCAACGGTTCAATCGTTTTGCCCAACAGGCCTGCATAAGAAGCTTCCAACCGCTTGGCCGCCATCAAATCGGCCGTCGCTACGGTGTCCAACTGGGCATTGGCCGCCTCTGCCCGCGCCCGGACTTCGGCGGTGCGGATCTGCGAAGGCGGCCCATACGTGGCCAGCCCCCATAACAACACCGAGATGAGCAAAATCATTTTGCCAGCTTCCCAAACAAAAGTGACTACTTTTTCATAAACAGTCAAGCCCACATTTTTCCAATGGGGCATTTTGTAGGACGGCAACTCGAGCAGGAAAAAACCTTGTCCCGCCACTTTGAGCAATTTGCTGATGGCCCAAGCAGAAAAAATGGCTGCACCGGCCCCGGTCAGGTACAGGCCCATAAAAACCAAACCCTGTAAATTAAAAAATCCCCAATAACGATCCGCTGGCACTACAAACGTGACCAGCAACATGAAAACTGGGATGCGGGCCGAGCAGCTCATCAGCGGTGTGACCAAGATGGTGATCAGCCGTTCGCGCCAGTTGCGGATGCTCCGGGTGGACATAATGGCCGGGATGGCGCAGGCCAAGCCCGAGATCAAGGCCACAATACTGCGCCCATTCAGCCCAAATTTGCGCATTACACTGTCGGAAAGAAAGACGGCCCGGGCCATATAACCCGACTCTTCCAACAAAGAGATGAAAAAAGACAGCAGCGCAATTTGGGGAACAAACACCACTACCCCCGCCAATCCCGCCATTATTCCCTCCGTGAGCAGGTCGGTTAACCAGCCACTGGGCAAACTCACTTTGAGCCATTCGGCTCCGAGCGCGAAACTCCACTCAATGGCCTCCATCGGCCCCTTGGACCAAGTAAAAATGGCTTGAAAAAGCAATAGCAGAATCACGAAAAAAATCAAACTGCCCCAAACTTTGTGCATCAGTACTCGATCCACACGCTCCGAAAAGGTTATGGAGCCACTTTGGGCTACATTTTCCACTGACCGGGCCACGACCGCCCCGATGAAATCGTACCGGGCCATGGTCTCGTCCACTTGCCCCCGGATACTGCGCAGGCCCGACCGCTTGCACAGGGCCTGAAGTTGTTCTTGGTCGGAGGCTGCTGGCAAGCCCAGCCCCAAGTGGTGGCTCATCAACAGGGCGTGGTAATCACTGGGCGCGGGCCAACGCCGTTGGATTTCGGCGGCCAGCGCTTGCCAATCTGTGGGGATGGGATAAAATGGCTTGGTTCTAGCCCGGGCTTTGGGCAGGGCCGCCCTTAGCGCATCGATCCCCAGACCGGTGCGCCCATTGACCACTATCACCGGCATGGCCAGTTCCTTGGCCAACCGATCAGGGTAGGCGCGTATGCCCGATTCTTGGGCCAAATCCACCATGTTGAGGGCCAATACAACAGGCAAACCCAAGTCGGCCACTTGGGTGAGCAACAGCAAGTGCCGCTCTAAGTTGGCCGCGTCGGCCACATAAATTACTACATCGGGAAAATTGGGGTGTTTAAGATTGGCCAATACCTCCAATACAATTTTTTCGTCTGGGGCCGTGGGGTAGAGGCTATACGCCCCTGGCAGATCGGTCACCGAAGCTGATTGGCCATTGCCCAAGTTCATTTCCCCTGTCCGCTTATCTACTGTCACCCCGGGAAAGTTGCCCACTTTTTGGCTCAGGCCTGTCAGTCGGTTGAACAACGAAGATTTTCCGGTGTTCGGATTGCCCACCAATGCTACTTTCATCATCAATCAATCAATACTGGGGTTTTGGAAAGGCTCCACCCAGTCCGGTCTGGGGGAGAATCATGCGCGGGGAAGAACACCTTAGGCTTGCAACAACACTTGCCCCGCTTCTTTGCTCCTGATGGCGAGGTAATTTTTGCCCGCTTTCAAATACACGGGGCTGCCCAAGGGGCCCCGGCGCAACAGCATCACTTCTTGCCCCGGAACCAGCCCGATTTCCAACAGTTGGGCCGACAGTGCTTCGTCGGCGCAGTGGTCAACAATGGCCCGCTCGTTAATGGCAAGCTGGGCAATCGATCTTTCGGTCTTGAATGGGCTTTTGGGCATCGTACATTTATTTAGATTTATTCTAAACAGTACAAAGATATGAAGCCGTCATCAATTTACTACAATTCCACAGATTTTATTTTGGCTTAGTCCCGCAAACCAAAACAACAAAAAAGCCCCACTTGGAGCAGAGCTTTTTTGTACCACACAGCCAGATTGCCAATTACTTGGCAGCAATAGCGGTCTTCGCTTGTTCTTCGGGGATCAACTCCTCCTTGAAGACATAAGCACCGGTCTTGGGCGACTTCACCGCCCTTACGACCCTAGCATATTTAACGCTAGCACCTTCTTTTTTGAGCGTAGCAACTACTTTCTTTGCCATAACTTATTGCTATTTAATTTCCTTGTGAACGGTGTATTTTTTCAGTACTGGATTGTATTTCTTCAACTCAATCCTGCTTGGCGTGTTCTTGCGGTTCTTGGTAGTGATATACCTCGACATCCCGGGCATTCCAGAATTCTTGTGCTCGGTACACTCCAAAATCAC
>JAYUVL010000123.1:0-11613 GCA_043754075.1 Cytophagales bacterium
AAATGGACAAGAATGGGCTAATCTGCACCAGTATGCTGTTCGACTACAACCGTTTTCAGCAAGATGTGGATGGAATTGTCCGGGAAGCCAAGCTGTTCAACTGCAAAAATGTGGGCTGCGCTTGGATCAAGGGCAACGGCCCGGTCGATTTGGCCCAAATAGAGAAAGCGGTTGAAGTATTTAATGCAGCGGGCAAAAAAACCAAAAAAGCTGGCATTCGGGTTTTTTATCACACCCATGGTTATGAATTTGCCCCGGCACCCAATGGTGGTACTTTGTTCGACGTGATGGTGGCCAAGGCCAAGCCCGGTATTTTTGACTTCCAATTGGATGTTTATTGGGCCTTTCACAGTGGCAATGACCCCGCCGAACTATTGGCAAAATACCCCAAACGTTTTCTATCTCTGCACCTGAAGGATATGAAGAAGGGGGAAAAGACTGGATTTTTTACCGGAAGTGCTGATGTGGAAACCAATGTGGCACTGGGGGCTGGCCAGCTAGATTTCGCCAAAATCATGGCCATGGCAGTAAAAACCGGCGTAAAGCAATTTTTTATTGAGGATGAATCCTCCATGGCTAGCGATCAAATACCACAAACCCTGAGTTTTTTGGGGAAACTAAAATGAATAGACTGATTTCTAGAACGTAAAGCCCGTCAATTATTTATTGGCGGGCTCCTGTTTGTATTCAGCAGTGATTCGGTACTAGCTTTTTTTCTGTTGCTTGCGATAATCTGCGTACTTTTTGACCCCAAACCCAATGCCAGCCGCAACCAACAAAGAAGCCCCGCCGTCCAATGGGATGCCTGGGGGAGGATCAAGTTGAGCCATCGCAGGGATTGATACCAAACATGCAGCAAAAATCAACGATAATAGGGAAAATGTGTTTTTCATAGATAAAATGATTACAGGATTGTGTACAAATCAGCAATGGTCTTTATATTGCTACAAATATAAGTTTTTTTTAGTTTTCACTTCGTTGGCAATCTATTTTTAGAAAAAATGATGGTTTTTATGTTAGCCTTCTTTGATACTTGATTGGCCCATTGGTTTTAGTGGGAATTTGCGAAAAAGCTTTTTAACGGTCCGTTTTACATTTTCAAACGGGTCGTTGGCATCCCCTACGCCTGCCCCCTGCCATACCGTTTGTTTGCTGACCCGATCGTAAATGTAGATTTCAATTGTGCCCTCCCGTTGGGTGACGGTCTGGGTTTGGGTTCGGTTCCCCCACCAAGGCGACATCCTGCCCGACCAGAACAGGGGATCATAATAGCCCCACATCGGCATCTGCCAAGGGTTGCCGATCATGGGGTTGACCGTCACTTGTTGCTGGGACACTTCGGAAGAAGATTGAACCTTGATCAACAAATCAGGGTTGGCCGGATCCGCTTTGATGCCCCGAGCCGCCATTTCGTCCCCAATCCCGTAAATCAGCTCGTTTTCGGCCAAGAGGCTACCATAGACGCGCTCCCCTGGGGGCCGCTGAAGAAAAGCATAGGATTTGTAGCGACCAAAATCAATGCCCGGTTCGGTGCGGACGTGCACATTGACTGGTGAGCAGGCCACCAACAGTGCAGAGAATACCCCCAAACAAAACAGTATTGTTTTCATCTTGCTCGCCCCGAATCAATATTGGGTAAATCAACATTCGTTTAAGTGGATTTCGCGGCCCCCCCCCGAAACCTGATTTATTGCCTGCGTGAACCACAATCTCTTTGTGGTTATCATAGCATTTACAGACCCATTTTCCCTCTTTCCGAAGGCCCAAAACCAGTGGCCTGATTTAGTAACCCTCAGACCGGGCCGCTTGTTTTTGTTTTCCAGATAATTAGTAGGCCCGGGCAAATAGCACGCGTTCAGCCGATGGTTTGCCCGAAAAGATACAACTGCCGGCCTCGGGCGGATTGTTCAAGGGGATACAACGGATGGTGGCCTTGGTGTGGGCCTTGATTTGTTCTTCGGTTTCACCGCTGCCGTCCCAATGTGCACTGATAAAACCGCCCTTGTTTTCCAACACTTCCTTGAACTCCTCCCAAGTGTCAACCCGGGTAATATGGGTGTCCAAAAAAGCCTGGGCCCGGCCGTAGATCGCTTGCTGCATATCAGCCAACAGGAGCTGTACTTGTTCCGCTGCTTGATCAAATGCGACCACTTGCTTGGCCTTGGTATCGCGGCGGGCCAGTTCAACCGTGCCGTTGGCCACATCTTTGGGCCCAATGGCAATGCGCACGGGCACGCCCTTGAGTTCCCATTCGGCAAATTTAAAGCCGGGCTTCTGGGTATCGCGGTTGTCATATTTGACCGAAATGCCTTCTTTGGCTAGCCGGGCCTTGAGGATTTGCACTTGGGCATCAACAGCAGCGGCCTCTTCGTCAGAGCGATAAATGGGCACGATCACCACTTGGAATGGGGCCAAGCTGGGTGGCAGTACCAACCCTTCATCATCCGAATGGGCCATTACCAGCGCACCCATGAGCCGGGTGCTCGCTCCCCAGGAAGTACCCCAAACGAGCTCCTGCTTGCCTTCGCGGTTGGTGAACTTGACCTCAAATGCCTTGGCGAAGTTCTGGCCCAAGAAGTGGGAGGTACCCGCTTGCAAGGCCCAGCCATCTTGCATCAGTGCCTCAATACAGTACGTGTCCAGTGCCCCGGCAAAGCGTTCGTTGGGGGTCTTGCGGCCGCGCAGCACCGGCAAAGCCATGTATTTTTCGGCAAATTCGGCATAGACGTGCATCATGCGCTCTGCCTCTTCCACCGCTTCTTGTTGGGTAGCGTGGGCAGTGTGGCCTTCTTGCCACAGAAATTCGGCCGTGCGCAAGAAAAGCCGGGTCCGCATTTCCCACCGGACCACATTGGCCCACTGGTTGATGAGCAGGGGCAGGTCGCGGTAGCTCTGGATCCAAGTTCGGTAGGTGTTCCAGATTACTGCCTCCGAGGTAGGGCGCACTATCAGTTCCTCTTCCAGCTTGGAATCTTTGTCCACCATGAGTTTGCCCTTGTTGTCCGGATCCACTTTGAGCCGGTAATGGGTCACTACTGCGCACTCTTTGGCAAAGCCCTCGGCGTGACCTTCCTCTTTCTCCAAATAGCTCTTGGGCACGAACAAGGGGAAATAGGCATTGACATGGCCGGTTTCCTTAAACATTTTGTCCAATTGGGCCTGCATTTTTTCCCAGATGGCATAGCCATAAGGTTTGATGACCATACACCCCCGAATACCGGAGTGGTCGGCCAGATCGGCCTTCACCACCAGTTCGTTGTACCATTCCGAATAGTTTTCGCTGCGCTTCGGAATGCCTTTTTGATTGCTCATTGTCGTTGGATAAATAATGGATGGATGGGCGATCGCAAACGGGCCCATTCCTATTTAGTAGATTCGTTTTTGTGGCGCACGCTTATTGGCCTTGCCCCTGCATTATTGTTGTGGTTGGCGCAGGGCGACAAATATACACAAACCTGTTTTTAGGGCGAAAACACCGCCAAAAAAATAGTCTTGCCATCAATAATGGGCAAGACTAGATCCAATAGGTCAGGGCAGGGGCTAGTCCCGCGACATGAGCTTGCTGAGCAGGCGCAAGAACTCGATGTACAACCAGATCAGCGTGACCATGAGCCCAAATGCGGCGTACCATTCCATGAACTTGGGGGCTTTCTGCTCCGCGCCCTGCTCGATGAAATCAAAGTCCAGCACCAAATTGAGGGCCGCAATCACCACGACGAACAGGCTAAAGCCGATCCCGATCAGGCCATTGTCGTGAATGTAGGGGATGTTCATGCCGAACATCCGCATTCCAAACGAAATGAGATAGACCAGCGCAATGCCCGAGGTGGCAGCAAAAATGCCCAGCTTAAAGTTTTCGGTGGCCTTGATCCAGCCCGACCGATAAGCGGCCAGCAGGCCAGCCAAAGTGCCAATGGTCAACAACACGGCCTGCACAACGATGCCGTTGAAGATTGCTTCGTACATGGCCGAAATGCCGCCCACAAACAAACCCTCGAGCAGGGCATAAATGGGGGCCAAGAAATAGGCCCACTCTTTTTTGAAGACGAGCACGATGCACACCACCAAACCGCCAATAGCCCCTCCCCACATCAGGGGCGTGACCAAGCTTGGATTGGCCGAACTAAAATATAAGTTCCACGGCAGCATGGCCGCCGCCAACAAGAGGACAGTCAAGACTCCGATTTTATTGACGGTACCTTGAATGGTCATGGAGGTGGCGTCATCCACACTCGCATACTGAGAGAAGGTGTTTTCGCCCAAAGTTGGATTGGACGAACGGTTGAAAATTGCCATAAAGAATAGGTTAATGTTTAGCCAAGTTCACCAAATTGTTACGTAAATAAGCACAAAAAGTTAGACTTGACAAAAAAGCTCCACAAAATTGTGGCAACGTGCCGGCTAAGCATCCATTCCCCACTTGAGATAAATAGCACCCCAGGTGAACCCACCCCCAAAAGCGGCCAAAATAAGGTTGTCCCCTTTTTTGAGCTTGCTTTGGTAATCATTGAGGCACAGGGGGATGGTGGCATTGGTGGTATTGCCATATTTGTCGATCGTCACCATCACTTTTTCCTCTGGCAGCCCAGCGGCCCGCGCGGTGGCATCGATGATGCGTTTGTTGGCTTGGTGGGGCACCAAAAAGGCAATGTCATCCGCAGTGAGCTGGTTGCGGCGCATCACTTCAGTGGCGGCTTCGGCCATTTTGGTCACTGCCACTTTAAATACCGCTTGGCCCTCTTGGTAAATGTAGTGCTGATGGCTGTCAACGGTTTCGTGCGAGGCCGGGTGCAGGCTCCCGCCCGCCCGAATGTTGAGGTGCTTCTCCCCATTTCCGTCCGAGCGGAGGTAGGCATCTTGGAACCCATAGCCTTCATAGTTGGCCTCCAACATGACCGCCGCTGCCCCATCGCCAAAGATGATGCAGGTGCTGCGGTCGGTATAATCCAGGATGCTCGACATCTTGTCCACCCCGACCAGCAGTACTTTGGTGTAGCGGCCCGACTCGATCATCTGGGAGGCTACGGTCAGCCCATACAAAAAACCGGAACAGGCTGCCTGCAAATCAAACCCGAAGGCATTTTCGGCCCCGATTTTGGCCCCGATCAGGTTGGCCGTGGCGGGGAAAATGAAATCGGGTGTGGTGGTACAGCAAATGATGGCTTGGATCGCTTTGGGATCGGTGGGCACTTTTTCAAACAACTGCTTGGTGGCCTCAACGGCCATGAAGGAACTGGCCTTGGTGGGATCCTTGAGCACGTGCCGTTGGCGAATGCCGGTCCGGGTCACTATCCATTCGTCATTGGTATCGACAATGGACTCTAGTTCCTTATTGGTCATCACATAATCGGGCAAGTAACTCCCCACACCCGTGATGCAGGCCGTGATTTTACGCATAGAGGACGATAAATGGTTGATTAAGAGCGGCAATAATACAAAAAAGGAGAAGTGTTGGCTTCTCCTTTTATATTGACATTAAACAAAATTTTCAGGCCATCAACAACTGACCCTTATGATGCGGAGCGGGCCACTTTGACCTCCATCACTTGGCGGCCGCGGTAAAAACCACATTCGCCGCACACGTGGTGCCTGAGGATGGATGAACCACAGTTGGAACAGTCCAATACGTTCATTGGTGTCAACTTGTCATGGGTCCGGCGCTTGTCACGGCGGGTCTTGGATATTTTGTGTTTGGGATGTGCCATGTTAGTACAAAAATTTGGGTTTTAGCTTTCGCCCTATTTATTTTTCTTTTTAAATTTTTCTTGCAATTGGGCCAAACTGGCCTCTAAATCCGTTTCGGTCGACAAAGTGTCCGCCGATGAACCATTTTCCTCCTCGCTATCCAACGGGGTGGCATAAATCAATTCGGCTTCCACTGCCTCCTCTTGGCCGGTAATGAACCTTGGATGGAGCTTTTTGAACGGGATTTCCAATCCAATGAACTCATAAATATACTTGCCAAGGTGGATGGCTTGAGCGGACCGGGAAATGACCACTATGTCGTCCGAATCGTCCCCATTTTCATCCCCGAACTTGAAATACATCAAGTGTTCATGGGCAATAGGATAAATAAACGGCTCCAAGCTGCGATCACAGGTCAACTCAACCGTTCCCACAATGTTGAAATTGACCTTGAGCATGGTTGAGCTTTTGGTCACCTCCACCTTCACTGCACAGTTTCCCTTTTGTACAAGTTCAGTGTCAAAATAAGCAAAAAAAGCATCCCCGACGTTATATTCAAAGACATAAGTGGTGCTTTTCAGCGAAACAATGTCAACATCAAATGCTCTGAGGTCTTTCAAAACGCTTGTACGAAAATCAGGGTGCAAATTTATACCAAGCCAAGTAAACTACCAAGGTGGGTCAACTTTTTTTTGTGAGGGATGGCGGCCCAAGACAGTCAAACGAGCCAAGTTTTCAGTGTGCCCCTCTTGGCCTTACTCCTTTCCACTCACCAGCCGGATAAAAATATCGCTCATGCCCGGGATGTTCTCGGTAAATGAAAGCACATTGGCTTGGCGGGTAGCGGCCAGCAACAGGCCGTTGGTATCGCCGGAAGCGATTTTTATTTGATTGACAAACCCGATGCCTTCAGCGACTGGGGCGGTGCCCAGCAGTTCATAACCCTCCCCCAACGATTGGAGGGGTTGATCTGTCTGGAGGGCAAAGGTGTGCATTTTGTACTGTTCCTTGATGTCCACCTTGCGCCCCTCGATCACCTTTTCCGATTTGTTGATCAACGCCACGTATTCGCACAGCTCCTCGACGGTTTCCATCCGGTGGGTGGAAAAAATAATGGTGCTGCCCTGTTTGCGCAGCTCGAGGATCTCGTCGCGGATCAAGTTGGCATTGACCGGATCAAAGCCCGAAAACGGTTCGTCCAAGATGATGAGCCGGGGCTGGTGGAGCACAGCGGCAATGAACTGGACTTTTTGCTGCATCCCTTTGGAGAGATCTTCTACATTTTTGTTCCACCATGCGCTCAGATCGAGCCGGGTAAACCACGCCTTAATTCGGGACTTGGCCTCTGCGCTGCTCAACCCGCGCAACTGGGCCAAGTAAACGAGTTGCTCGCCCACTTTCATTTTGCGGTACAAACCCCGTTCTTCGGGCAGGTAGCCGATAGCATTGGTGTGGGAGGGCATCATCGGTTGGCCCTCAAAAAAAACTTCACCTTCGTCGGCTCCGGTAATTTGGGTGATGATGCGGATAAGCGAAGTTTTGCCCGCTCCATTGGGGCCAAGCAAGCCATAAATGGTGTTTTGGGGGACATTGATGCTCACATTGTTGAGCGCAGTGTGCGCGGCATAACGCTTGGTAACGTTGCGTACTTCTAAAATATCCACAGGCAATGTTTCTTTTGAACCATAATTTACCTCAATAATACGTCCTTTGTTATTCTTTGTTAACCCCCGGGCCATTTTTCTCATAAAGTGTAATTTTGCCCGGCCATTAAACCAAATTTTGGGGATGAAATGCCCCAAGCTGCGCTAATGAGTTCTATGAAGCTGATCGATAAGTACATTTTGGGCAAATTTTTCTCCACATTTATCTATGTGGTGCTCGTGCTGAACGCGGTCATTTGCGTGATCGATTACGGGGAAAAAAGCGAAGACTTTCTCAAGCACAAGCTCCCGGTGGGATTTATTGTACAGCACTACTACGCCAATTTGATCCCTTCGCTCACCAATATGTTGAGCCCGATCATCGTGTTCATCACCACCATTTTTGTAACGGCCCGCTTGTCGGCCCGTACCGAAATCATTGCCATTTTGGCCTCTGGCATCAGTTTTATGCGATTTTTGGCCCCTTACATGGTGGGGGCAAGCATTTTGGGCGGTGTTGCTTTTGCCGCTACTGGCTGGATCATCCCCCAAGCCAACCGGGGCCACATTGCCTTTGAACTGCTCTACCTCAAAGAACAATTTTACTACGAAGCCCGCAACGTCCACTTCAAAGTTGCCCCCAATACTTTTGCGTATTTGCAGAGTTATAACAATATCAGCAACATAGGGTATTCATTTACGCTGGAGAAAATGGAGGGCAACCGACTGACTGAAAAACTGGCAGCCGACCAGATCCGCTGGGACAGCCTCAAGCGCACTTGGCACGTCGATCGCTACAAAGTCCACTCGTTCGATGGCGACGTAGAGAGAATTCGGGAGGCGGAAGGCCTGGATACGGCCATTAGTCTGCGGCCCAAGGATTTTGAAAGCACCCACCGTTTGCACGAAACGCTCACTTTCCCCCAACTCAACACTTACATTGAGGAGCAATTGGCCCGGGGCAACACAAACGTGGGCATTTTTCTGGTCGAGAAGTATGAACGGTTCACTTATCCGTTTGCGATGGTGATCCTCACTTTTATGGGCGTGATAGTAACGGCCCGCAAATCGCGGCAGGGAACCGGCATCCAAGTGGCCATTGGCATTGCGCTGGCCTTTTTGTTCATCACTTTGGTCAGGATTTTCCGCAGTGTGGGCCAAGCGGGCACTATCGATCCCATGTATTCGGCCTGTATTCCCACTCTGCTGTTTGCCATAGTTGCCTTGGTGCTCTATAAAACCGTGCCCCGATGAACAAACGGGGCATCTCTACCGTCATTTTTGACATGGATGGCGTGCTGATCGACAGCGAGCCGATCCATTTGGCCATTGAACGCCAGCAGTTTCAAGCATTGGGCCTCCACTTGGATCTGGCTGAGCACCAGCGCTTTGTGGGCACTTCGGCCACCAATATGTGGCAAACGCTGGTGGAACGCTACCAACTGGCCACTTCGGTGGAGGAACGGGTGGCCGAGGGCATCCACCTTTTTCTGGATTACCTCCAGCTGCACCGCGCCACCCTGTGCCCCATTGCGGGGGTTACCGCCCTGATCGAGGAACTGGTGGCCCAAGGTTTTAAGTTGGTACTGGCTTCGTCGGCCTCGCGCCAAAATATTGAACTGGTCTTGGATATTTTTGGCTTCACTGAGCACTTTCCCCACTGGGTGAGTGGCCAAGATTTGCCCCAGTCCAAGCCCCACCCCGACATTTTTTGGCGGGCGGCCCAACTGGCCACTGCTGCCCCGGCCCAATGCGCGGTCATCGAGGATGCCACCAATGGCGTGATCGCGGCCAAGGCTGCCGGGATGTACTGCGTGGCGTTCCGCAACCCCAATTCGGGCAATCAAGACCTCCACCTTGCCGATTTGGTGATCGATGCGCTCGGACCCGATTTGGTGGCGCATTTGCGCAGCTGCTAGTAGAGCTGGTACGCAACCAAATTAATTACTTGCTTTGGCGGGGATGCTTGCCCCAAATACACCCAGTAATCACTGCGCCATTCAAAAGCTGCTTGAGTTATTGCCCAGACTATTTTCTTGGCAGAATCAATAGTCTTAAAAATTTTCCGGTGCTGTCCCATTCGGTACAGTGCCCATCAAAACATTCTTTGGCTTTTTGACCATTGGGATAAAAATTCACCTCTCAATAAGCCTCTTCATCAATAAATGTGGCATTACTCCTTTTTCAGTGGGCAAAGCAAGAGTGCGCAGCATGGCTTCAAGGTGTACTATTTGGGTGTGAGCAGGGACCAGGCCTTTCACCCGTTGTTTTTAGATTTTATACCCAAAAAGTAGCTGGTGGGAAGGACAAAAACACTGCCCCAACAATGGCGATCGTTGATGTTACATTTGTCAAAATACTCTCGATCATGCGATCTATCTTTGTTTGAGTTTTAGGGGTTGAACAGATCAATTTGATTTTCAATAATTTATACTTTTGATTATCCCAAACCCATTGCGATTGAGGCTAGTGTGAAAGCGGCAAGGTTGGGTTGTAGGCAGGGCAATCGCACCGACGTTTTAGCATTACTATTGTAACTTTCCCCCAAACTTATGGTGTGTTGCAGGTGGCTTACCCCACCAGAATTAGCAAACTATCTTTGTTTTTTCAAAGTAAACATAAAATTCATTCCTTTTCCCAATGTGGACTCGATGGCTATGGTTCCACCCTCTTGTTCCACTATTTTTTTAATGGTAGCGAGACCTATCCCGGTTCCCAAATCACCATTTCTATCTCTTCTTCCAAGATTGGTAAATAGTTGAAATATTTTATCTTGGTCTTTTTGAGAAATTCCGATACCATTGTCTTTTACACTAAAATGATAGAAATTGTTATTTTCTGATACCGTGATTTCAATATTTACCGTTTCTTTATCATTGTATTTGACACTATTTGTGATAAGGTTAATAAAAATTTGCTCCATCACAATTTTATTGGCTACTATTACCGGATTGTGCGTAGGAAAGACAATGTTATATTTATTGTTAGAATCCAATAAATCCTTAAGGTTTACCATAAATTCAGTAAAAAACAGGGTATCTTTTTCATTTTTGGCCATTTTATCACCTTTATAGTAGGCTAATATGTCGTCAATGAATCTCTTTAATTTTTCGACCGATTTTTCAATATGTGCTAAAATATTTACGCCATCATCATCTAATTTGGAAGCATACTCATCTTTCAATAAACTAGAAAGCCCCATAATATTGCTCAGGGGCGATTTTAAATCGTGAGAAACTACGTACGCAAATTTGTCAAGCTCGGCGTTTTTGATCGATAATTGATCCACTAAGTCTTCCGCTGCTTTTTTGGCTATCATTAACTCTTTTTCGTATTGCTTGCGTTGATACATTGGGCAAATAATCATCGTAATATAGTCATTTTCAATGGTTGAGCCTTTTACGTGTACCGCGTTTATGACTACGGGCATTTTCGTACCGTCGCTTTTTACAAAATCAAAATTGACTTCCCTGACATCGCCTTGCATCTTCATCAAAGGACCATAATGCGTTTCATGATATATTTTGCCCCCCATGCTCAATAAATCCTGCCATTTCTTTTTGTTTACAATTGTCCCCTTTTGATAGCCCAACATCCGTAAAAATTCGGCATTGGCACTTGTGATCAATCCATCGGGTGAGGCTAAAACAACCCCGCAAGGTAATTTGTCAAATATGACTGACATTGGGGTATTTTTTTCGGTTGCCCGCATTTTTTTCACATTACAAAGGATTGAATAGAAGCAATGGTTTCAGCCGGTGCGCTCAGGTGCGGGCAATGGCCCGTGGCGGCCAGTATGTGCAAAGTGCTATTTTTCATTTTTTCATGTACATACTTGCCGACCTCAACTGGCGCAATGACATCGGAAGAACATTGCAAGACAAGGGTTTTTATGTCGCTGTTGGCCAAGTCTTCGCGATTATCACCCAGGAAAGTAACGCTGGCAAAGTGTTTAGCGATTTTTGGATTGTTTTGACAAAAACTGTTTTCTAACTCGCCCGCCAATTCAGGTCGCTCGGGATTGCCCATGATAACGGGCGCTATCGCACTTGACCAGCCCAAATAATTACTGTCCAAATTTTCTAGTAAATCTGCTATGTCATCTTTGGAAAAGCCACCGGTGTAGGTTGCATCATTGATGTAACGTGCTGATGGGGATACCATGACAAGATTGGTGAAGAGCGCCGGATCCTTGATAACGGCCAACAGCCCTATCATACAGCTTACTGAATGAGCGACCAAAGTGATATTTTTTAGGGCATAGTATTGGCAAATTTCAATGATA
>JAYUVL010000124.1:0-8353 GCA_043754075.1 Cytophagales bacterium
GAGAATTAATTTGCAATAATTATTTTACTTTTATGTATAGAAATCTTCTAGACCTGTATACAGATTATTTGTTATCCCGTTTTGGACAGACCAGTGCAACGGGTCTGTCCCACTTGGGGGAAGGTGTTGTTGGCCATGATAAAAATTACCCGTTTTTTATCCAACTCAAATTTTACCTCAAAGGATATTTGGTTGTCCGTCAAGCCCCTGGTCAGGGAACATCAAACCGAAGATGGTTGCCTAATTTTTGATGATACCATTATTGAAAAACTGTGTACTGATGGAGACAAGTCAATAAATGGCGAGATATTTTATCAGAAAAGACTAAAAAACTGCGGTTTTGGGATATTTCTTGTCTCCAAGGACTTGGGCCAATAAGTCTGCAAGCCGTTTTTCTACCAAAATAGCGCGGGTGTCATCTTTTTGGTTACTGTTTTGTTCTTTTTTAAGGTCAAAATGCCGCCTATCAAAGTTTTGAAGGCAGTAGCAAATTCAGTCTTTTCGGTTTCTATCAGGTAGTACAATTCACGAAGTAAATGGGCCACACAAATTTGCTTATTTTTTGGAAAACGTCTTCAACTGGGCTGGCCCCCTCAAACAAAAACTTGCCCCAGCGTGTTTGAGCACTGCCCACTTAAACGGTTTGCACCATGCCAGAACTGCCCGAAGTAGAGAGTTATCGCCGTTATTTTGATCAGACTGCGCACCGGCAAACGGTCAAAAAAGTGGAAATAATAGATACCAAAGTAGTCAAAATGGCCCCCGAAGTGTTGCGGCAAACCGTGGAGGGGCAGGTGCTGGGCCAGTCGGATCGCATCGGGAAATACATGTTTGTGCATTTAGGCCAGGGCGGGGTGTTGATGTTCCATTTCGGGATGACCGGCTCGCTGGAGTATGTGGCCGATCAAGCCGAGTTGCCCCGGTTTACCCGGGTGCGCTTTTGGTTGGCCAATGGGTTCAGTTTGGCCTTTGTCGATCCCCGCAAATTTGGCCGGATTGAGCTGGGGGCCAGTGTGGCCGAATTTCAGGAGCGCAAAGCCCTTTCCACCGACGCGCTCACGATTTCGCTGGCAGAATTTGCTGCTCACTTGCGCCGGCGCCGCTCGCCGATCAAGTCTGTTTTGTTGGACCAAGGCGTGGCGGCCGGGGTGGGCAATTGGATCGCCGATGAAATTTTATTTCAGGCAATGGTGGATCCTTGGCAGCCGGCCGCCGAACTGTCGGCAGAAAAAGTGGCCCTCATGCACCAAAAAATGGGGTCAATATTACAAATAGCGGTTGCCCAAGAGGCCTACTACCGCGATTTTCCGCCGTCTTTCCTCATCCATTCCCGGGGCTGGACCGATCGGCGCATTGCGCCCTGCCCGAATTGTGGGGGCGAAATTGCCCATCAATATTTGGGCGGCCGGGCCACGTATTACTGCTCCACCTGCCTTTCCCCCAGTTTACGTTCGTCTTCCTCCTCGAGCAAGTAAGTGGCCCTTACCGTCCGGTGAATAACTTCATCGAGTTCTTTGACCGTTACTTCCAGTTTATCGATGACAATGGCGTTGAATGGTTCATTCATGTCCTCTTTGTCGATCAGGTTGATCAAGCCCAAAATAGTAGCCACTGGGCGCCTTACTTCGTGCGATTGAATGAAGGCTATTTTTTTAAGGGCCTCGTTTTGGGCCAATACCTGTTGTTCCGATTTTTTGATCTCATCGATGTTGGTAATATTGAGGGCCACCCCAATAATGGCATTGTTTTCCACCACTGGATAAAACTCGGTTTTGAACCAAGCCTTTTTCCCCGAGGTGAAAGTGATTTGTTCTTCTATTTCAAAATTTTCGCCAGTAAAGGCTTGTTGGATATGTTTTTTAAATACAGCCTTGTTTTTTTCATCATCGCCGATTACATCGAGTAAGTTGTCGCCTTCGTTAATACCAGCTTTATTGTACCAATTATCGGCGTGCATTGCTGCTTTGTTGAAAAACAAGACTTGGTAATTTTTATCCAGTAGGAAATGTATATTTCTTGTACTATCAAAAATGGCCTTTAGCTTGAGCTGGGCGGCTTGCAGGTCTTGGTTCAGCTCGGTAATCATGTTCAGGGAATCCAGCATTTGGTCATTGGTGGCCCGTAGTTCCTCATTACTGGTATTTAGTTCTTCATGGATGGATCTTAGATCAAGAATACGTTCTTGGACCTGCACTTCTAGGGCCAACTTTTGGTGTTGCAACCGTTCGGTATGCCCCACCAGAAGTTCCAATATGTTTTTGTAAAAACCTTTGGCAATCGATAGTTCACTTTTTTTCCAAGGCGTTGAACAGTTCCTTACTTTATTTTCCCATTTCTCGAACGATTTGCGGGGGCTCAGCCGAAAACCTTGGTCGGTTTGGGTCAGTTTGGCCGTTGGATTACCGCCCCAAGTGATCGTTTGGATAATTTCGGGTTTAAACCACAGGATGAAATTCTTATTATTATTGGCCAGCCGGATGGCCAATAATCCACTAGCAGTTGCCGCCTGACCGCTGGCCTCGGGAAACAGGCTGGACAAGCAGTTTGTGTGAAATATTTTTTCGGTTTGGTACACATACAGCCAATTGACCAATGTGTTCAAAAACGGCCGGTCGGGGGTTAGGCCAGCCTTACAAAACTTATTGTCGTAATATACCGCCACTCCAGTTGCACTGTTGAGCTTGAGCAGCATCGCAGGGTCGCTGGCGATAGTCACATAAAAATCGTCATCGCGGATAAACTGCTTCAAAATGGTGGTTTCTCGACTTTTGGCGGCCATTGCATATTCGTAGTCATCCAGGTCGGTCAGTAGGTGTAGATGATAGGCAAACAGTTTGGCTATGTGCGCAACAACAGTACGCAATCGGTAGTCGATAAACTTGGGTGAATAGTGGTGGAAGGAGATCATGCCCCATAGTTGATCTTTCATGACCACTGAGGCCGTGAGCGTCGCGCCGACTCTCATGTTTTGCAAGTACTCTATGTGGACTGGGGAAACATTGCGCAGGAACGAATTAGACAGATCGAGTAACTGATTGGTGGCAGGATTAATGGTCGGGACCAAATTGGCATATTTATTTTCTTGGCAATCTGGGATGATCCGGACCAAGTTGCGCAAATAGAGCTGTCGGGCTTGGGCGGGAATATCACTGGCGGGAAAGCGATGGCCCAAAAAAGCGTAAATTTGTTCCTCTTTGCTCTCAGCAATCACCGACCCGCTCCAATCAGGGGCAAATTGATAAACCATTACCCGGTCATAGCCAGTGAGCAGTTTCAGTTGCTGAGTGACTACCTGGCTCAATTGGAGGATGTTTTTCTGTTTGGCAAATTGATCTATAATACAATTAATAGTGTTATAAAAATCAGCGTAGCCAAAATCTTCCCCGGTGGCGGGCTCCACTTCCATGATCAGCACCTGGCCGACCAAGTGTACTACCGTATTAAACTTGGCTGGGAGCTGAAGAAATCGTGATTTGAACGGATTGACAAAGGGCGCACCGGGCTGTTTGAGGCATTTGGTGATTTTGGCATAAGCGTCTTGGTCAATGGCTTGGACCAAAGGCGTTCCCAGCAATTGCGCTGGCTGGCACTGCAAAAAATCCACCACGTTGCCACTGCACTGCACAATCTCAAGGCTATCTTTGTCCAAGGCCAACAAAAAACCAAAAGATTGAATAGCATTGGGCCGTCGGATGTTTTCTCCCTCACATTCTCGATAAGCGGCCTCAATCAAATCTTCATTCGGTTCCATCTCCATCTTATTTAGCATAAACAAAACTGGTTTTATTTACCATATTTGAGCCCCATAAACCATCCGACCAATCGGACTTGGTGATGGGATTGAATCCGGTCTGAACAAAAACTGTTCCTTTTCCAGTCTAAGCCGAGCGCTGATACTTGGCAACATCGGATGGACCAACAAAGCTAACTGCTTGGTCCAGTGGGCGATTGCAAAAGTGGGGGCTTCTCCCCAATCTTGCTTAACTATTTTATCCAAAGGCTAAACAGATTGATTGACTTACAGGTGTTCATTGGCTGACATTTCTGTCATCTATTTTTTGGCCAATGGAAAACCGATTTTGTTTAAGTGCCCAAATAGTTAGGTCAAAGTTAAAGAAAATAACTGATGTTTGGGCCATTGATCACTGCTACTTTCGGGGGCCAATCTATTTTTGGCTTATTTTTGCTAGGTTGCTTTTTTTACATCTGTTTTATCCCTCATTCTATCATGCATTCATGGCCCGACGAATTGTCACCTAGTAAAAAAAACGTACACATTGACTATCAAGCAACCTATAGCACTTGGGGAACGCTGAGCCCATCCACTCGACGGATCTGGGTGGCCTGCCACGGCTATGGACAATTGGCTGGCTACTTTATCAAAAAATTTGCCGGATTGGATCCTGCTGCGCATTATGTGATTGCGCCGCAGGGACTGTCCAAGCATTATTTGGCGGGGTTTACCGGCCGGGTTGGTGCGGTGTGGATGACCCGCGAGGATCGGCTCACCGATATTGCCAACTATCTGGCCTATCTGGACAAAGTATGGCATACCGAAACGGCGGGGGTTAATTTGGCCGATAAGGAAATTTACTGCCTTGGTTTTTCTCAAGGCTCAAGCACCATTTGCCGATGGGTGGCCCATGCTCATTTGCCCTATACCAAGCTCATTCTTTGGGCAGGTGAAATGCCCCCCGATGTGCTTGCCCAATTGCCCCAAACGCTTATTCCGCACCGAGATTTGGTGTATGTGCACGGAGACCAAGACGAATTGATCAAACCGGATGAAGCGGAAAGACAGCTTGGGATGCTGGCCGAGCATGGCCTGCATCCACAAATGGTCCGCTATACGGGCAAGCACAGCTTGGATGCTGGGGTAGTGGCCAGTTTATGATCAATGGAGGATTAGAAATTAATCGCATCAAACTTGCGGAAATGCCCATTGAGGCGGATCCGCTCTTTGGTGCGCTCCATCTCCCGCAACACGGGCAGGGTTTGGGCCAAGTGCTCGGCGAGGTACTCGAGCCGGGCACTTTCTTCCAGCAATGCCAATATCTGGTACTCTTGGGCCAGCGAAAGCCCGATTTTATGGGCCAGTCGGTAGCTGAGCAGGGGAGTGTTCGGGGTCAGGTCAGCAAGGGGCACGTTGAGGAGTTGATAAAGTTCGGCCACTTGTTTGAGCAAATTGATTTTCTCGACAATCCCCCCGTCGTCCACGTGGGCCAAACGCTCCGCTTGTCCGCCTGCGTGCAGCTTGCCGGGCATCGGGTTGACGAAATCTGTCAGCTTGAACACTTGGCTCCCACGCACCCGGACGTCCATTTTTCCATCATCATAGCGTTTGACCAGTTCGACAACGCGAACCTCGGTACCCATGTTTTGTAGGGTATTTTCCAAATAAATGGGCATCCCGAAGGTGGTTTTTTGTTCCAGGCAATCGTTGATCAATTGGCGGTAGCGCGGTTCAAAAATGTGGAGGTTGAGATCCTCATTGGGGTAAACAACGATGTTGAGGGGAAAAAGCGAGAGCATAGCGAGCACTGGTTTACGCAAAGAATGGCCTTTAGAAATCGGATTGGCCACAAACCACAACTAATTTGTCCGCTACTTGTTTTGTAAAGGGAGGTTTTAGTGCGCGGCGATGGCTTTTTTCCGGAGTTTGCCTATTTTTGTGGCCCAAAGACCTCGTAGTTCAATGGATAGAATAGAAGTTTCCTAAACTTTTGATACAGGTTCGATTCCTGTCGAGGTCACATTTTCCCCCCAATCATTGTCAATTGGTTAATCCTAAAAATGCAATCAGTCACCAAGTATGACTTAGTGACTGACCCAGCGTTGTTTAAATTTACCCCTTATTAAAATTACTTTAATTATCTTGGTGAATACCAACATCGTTGACTATTCAGAAAGGCCATAAAATAATTAAGCAAAGGTAAATCTGATTCGAGGAATCGGGAATGAGTTGATTTACTCAATTTGACTAAGTGGATCTACTTAGTTGCGTTGTAATGCTCCCTGTTAGCCGGGCAAAATGATCAACTTGCCGAATTGGTGGCTGCCACGCATCTGGTCCAAAGCCTCGACGGTCTGGGCCAGTGGGCGCACCGAATCAATGAGGGGCCGTAGCTGGGTGGATTCGACGAGTTGCAGCATCTGGGCAAATTCGGCGTCGTTGCCCATGGTGCTGCCAATGAACTGCAACTGATAAAAGAAGGTGCGGTAAAGATCGATCGCGGGGGCTAGTCCGGCGGTCGCCCCATAAAAAACGATCCGGCCGGCCGGCCGCATGATTTTGACGAGCCGGGCAAAGCCTTCGCCGCCAGCTCCGTCGATGACCAAGTCCAGCCCCCCGGTGAGCGCCAGCAATTGTTTGTCCCAATCGGGCTGGTGGTAGTTGACCCCGCCGAGTGCGCCCAGTGCCACTGCACGGGCAATTTTGTCGTCTTGGCCCGAACTGACCCACACCCTGGCCCCGGCAGCTAGGGCAAACTGGAGCGCAAACTGGGCCACCCCGCCCCCGATGCCCGTGACCAGCACGTGGCTACCGGGGCGCAGGTTGCTGTGCCGGAACACGGCGCGGTGGGCGGTAAGGCTGGCCACGCCCAAGGTGGCCGCTTCCTCCACGCTGAGATGGGCTGGTTTCTCGTGCAGGCGATCCACTGGAATGGCCAGGTACTCGGCCAAAGTGCCATCGGTCGGGTTGCCCAAAATGCGGTAGTTGGCTGATTGGTGGTCGGGGTTGTCGCCCCAGTCAATATTGGGGTTGATCACCACCAATTTGCCCAGCCAGGCGGCATCAGCGGCATCGGCCACTTGCTCCACCCGCCCGCACCCGTCCGATCCCAAAGTGGCAAAGGGGCGGGTATGGGGGTATTTGCCCACGCGGATCCATTCGTCGCGGTGGTTGAGCGAGGCGGCCATTATTTTGACCAGTGCCTGGCCAGCCGCCAGCTGGGGCATGGGCACTTCCCGGATCTGGACGCGTTGATCGGGTTGGTCGGTAAGTTGGAGGGCTTTCATCTGGAGGTGTGGGTGGTTTTGGGGCAAACTTAGCGGTTTTGCCCGTTTAAGAAAGATTAACGGCGATTTATGGGCATACCCAAACATAAACAATAATTTTGGGGATTGTTAACCCATCCGATAAAGACCTGTATGTTCAGTTTGGCCAAGATCGATAAATTGGTGATAAAGGCATTTTTCGGCCCGTTCTTCCTCAGTTTTGCCATCGTGCTTTTCATTCTGCTCATTGTGTTCATGTCCCATTATTTTGAGGACTTGGCCGGCAAAGATTTGGGCTGGGAGATCTACGCCAAACTGTTTGGCTACTTTGCGTTGGTGATCACCCCGCAGGCGCTGCCGCTGGCGGTCTTGCTGGCGGCCCTGATGTCGTTTGGCAATTTGGGCGAGAACTATGAGATCACGGCCGTCAAGAGCGCGGGCATTCCCCTGACCCGGCTCCTGATCCCAATGGGCTTTTTTGCCATCCTGATCACCATCGGGGCCTATTTGTTCAACAATTACATTGCCCCGGAAGCCAACCTGAAAGCGTTTAGCCTCATGTACGATGTGCGGCAAAAAAAACCGACATTGGAATTCAAGGAAGGGGGCTTTTACAACGATTTGCCCGATTATAAGATCCGCGTGGAGCGAAAGGGCCGCGAAGAAAATGACAGTACCGTGTATGGGGTCATGATCTACGACCACACGTCCCAGCGGGGCAATTCGGATCTGATCCTGGCCGACACGGGCAAAATGTACACCATCTTGGACAACAATTACTTGGTGATGGAGCTCCGGCGCGGCAACAAGTTTTCGGAGTACAGCGGCCAAAACACGGGCAAAAAAGAGTTTGTCCGTGACGAGTTCCTCGATGCCAAGTTTGTGTTTTCCTTGGCCTCGCTGGGCATGAATGAAACCCCCGAAGAGTTGTTCAAATCGCACAAGATCATGAAACGGGTGCACGAGCTGGGGTTTATTGCTGATTCACTCGAAAAGCAGAGCGCGATCCAAGCCAACAACTTAGTGGAGAGCACCAAGCCCTATTTCGATTACCAATTTGCCGCTGACCGGGCCAAGCATTCTTTCAGCCCCCAAGATTCGGTGCCCAACGATTATTTGCAATACCGCAAGAACTTGACCCGGGCCGATTACGGCTTGATCTACGAGCGGGCCATTAGCAAGACCCAAAATCTGAAGAGTTTGGGCGCGACCAACAAAGACCGGATCGGGTACTTGACCCGCGAATCCAAAAGCTTCCGGGTGGAGCAGCACAAACGGTTCTCGACTTCCATTGCCTGCTTTATCATGTTCCTCATTGGTGCACCACTGGGATCGATCATCCGCAAGGGCGGCT
>JAYUVL010000125.1:0-5749 GCA_043754075.1 Cytophagales bacterium
TGACCTTAAACCCCAAGGAATCATAATTGAATGTCCATTTGGCTCAATGTACCAAACCGTTTGCGCAAGGTTTAAAACAATGAATGCACCGGTTTTTCCAATGGCCGGACTGTTGGTTTTTTGGGGAGGACTGCAAAATGGATTTTGGGCTTTTGGACATAATCCAACCGAGTATGCCAAAAAAATTGCTTGCCCCACGCTTTTGATGTATGGACAGCAAGACGATAAAGTTAGCATTACGGAAATTGACGAAATATTTGCAAATCTGAACGGACGAAAAGAACTTAAAATTTATCAAAACGCAGGACACGAAAACTTTCTGACAAAATACAGAGGCGAGTGGACCAAAGACATCACGCAATTCATCACGACAGCATTAGAGGGGCACGATGCACCAGCCGACCGCAAAAAATCAGCTCCGGCACTTAAATGAAATCCGGTACCTTCCTTCAAGTTCAGTGCTGGCCGACAGCAGTGCGTTTTGCGATCCGCTGCTTTGCCAAGCACAACTAGCGAGCATCTGGGCCGACTGGTAATGGCTGCCCGCTAAAGTTACCTCACCAATCATGGGCGGATGGCCCGAAATCACTCATGAGTTAAGCAAATTGTCTTCGGTTTTCCTACCACTATTGTTAACAAACCAACGAATCTTGCTCTAAGATCAATTGGCCAAGGCCGGTCGGGGACTACAATCCCGGCCCGGCCTTGGCATTGCTGCCAGAAGTTGGTAATTTTAGCCCAAATAAACAACCACATGAACGCGGCAGACCTTCAGTTAAGCCCCCAAAACCACCGGGCCATTGCCCAGCTCATCACCCTGGCCGAAAACCAGCCCGCGCAATTTGCCGAGTTGGTGGCCCGTGCGCCCATCTTGGCGGACCGGAAGTTGCCCCATGCCCCAGTCTTGGGCATCACGGGCACTGGCGGTGCGGGCAAATCGTCACTGGTGGATGAAATTGTTCGGCGCTTTTTGCTGACCTATGAAACTAAATACATTGCCATCATTTCGGTCGATCCGTCCAAGCGCAAAACGGGCGGGGCACTGCTGGGCGACCGGATCCGGATGAACAGCGTGGATCACCCCCGGGCCTACATGCGCTCGCTGGCCACCCGCCAGAGCAATTTGGCCCTCAGTCGCCACGTCCAGTCGGCCATTGACATTTGCCAAGCTGCTGGTTTTGACTTCATCATTGTCGAGACCTCGGGCATTGGCCAGTCCGACACCGAAATTGTGGAACATTCCGACCTGGCGCTCTACGTGATGACCAGCGAATATGGCGCGGCCACCCAACTGGAGAAGATCGATATGCTCGACTTTGCCGATTTGATTGCCATCAATAAATTTGACAAGCGTGGCTCGCTCGATGCCCTGCGCGATGTAAAGAAGCAATACCGCCGAAACCGCAACCTGTGGGACGTGACCGAGGAGTCGCTGCCCGTGTATGGCACCATTGCCAGCCAGTTCAATGACCCGGGCACCAATTTGCTGTTTGAGCAATTGATGAAAAGTGTTTTTGTCAGAATGGGGGAGAAGCCCACCGGAAATGCCCAGTTGGCTTGGCTCCTTGGACCATGGTCGGAGCGCGATCCGGCTCCTACCGAGGCCGGGGGGGCAGTCCCAGCCGGCTTGATTCCCCCGGATCGGGGACGCTACTTGGCCGAGATAGCTGAGGCCAGCGAAGCGTATGACCAGTTTGTGGCCGAGCAGACCACCATTGCCCGCCAACTGTACCAACTCAAGGGGACCATCGACTTGCTGCGGGCCGGAATTGGCCAAAGAAAAATCGGGTTTGTGGAGCAATCGGGCAGCTTAGTCCACGCAGTCGCCTACGAGGAAGGGGAACCCGCCTACCTCATGGATCTGGTGAACAAATACCAAGAACTGGAAAAACGGCTGGATACGGAGTGCCGCCGGTTGTTGCAAGACTGGCCTGCGATGCAACGCCGCTACCGGGCCGACAAATACCAGTTTCAGGTCAGGGACAAAGTGCTGGAGCAAGATCTGTATACCGAGAGCCTATCGCACCTCAAAATCCCCAAAGTGGCCCTGCCCAAATACCAAGATTGGGGCGATCTGCTGCTCTGGCTGCTTACCGAAAATGCCCCCGGCTTTTTCCCCTACGCGGCGGGGGTGTTTCCGCTCAAGCGCGAGGGTGAAGATCCGGCCCGGATGTTTGCTGGCGAGGGCGGGCCCGAAAAGACCAATCGCCGCTTTCACTTTTTGTCGGCCGGGCTACCGGCCAAGCGGCTTTCCACCGCATTCGATTCGGTGACTTTGTATGGCGAAAATCCCGATCACCGTCCCGATATCTTTGGCAAGGTGGGCAATTCGGGCGTGAGCGTGGCCACCGTTGACGATGCCAAAAAGCTGTATTCGGGTTTTAACCTCTGCGATCCTAGCACTTCGGTATCGATGACCATCAATGGCCCAGCGCCCATGATCTTGGCCTTTTTTCTCAATGCAGCCATTGATCAGCAGTGCGAACTGTACATTAAAAAGAATGGGTTGGCCGAGGCAGTGCAGGAAAAGATCCGGGCCATATGCGGCGGCAAAAACTTGGTGGGCTACGATGGCGCCCTGCCCGAAGGCAACGATGGTCTGGGTTTGCTATTGCTCGGAGTGAGCGGTGATGAGGTGCTGCCCCGCGAAGTATATGACAAAATCAAGGCCCACACCCTCTCCCAAGTGCGTGGCACGGTGCAGGCTGATATTTTGAAAGAGGATCAAGCCCAAAACACTTGTATATTTTCCACCGAATTTGCCCTGCGGATGATGGGCGACATTCAAGCCTATTTTGTGGAAGAGAAAGTCCGGAATTTCTACTCGGTGTCCATCAGTGGCTACCACATAGCCGAGGCCGGGGCCAACCCCATCAGCCAATTGGCTTTTACCTTGGCCAATGGTTTTACTTTTGTGGAATATTATTTGAGCCGGGGGATGCACATCGATGATTTTGCCCCCAATCTGTCCTTCTTCTTTTCCAACGGGATGGATCCCGAGTACGCCGTACTGGGCCGGGTGGCCCGCCGGATCTGGGCCAAGGCCATGAAGTACAAGTACCGGGCCAACGAACGCAGCCAAAAGCTCAAGTACCATATCCAAACTTCGGGGCGCAGCTTGCACGCCCAGGAAATAGCCTTCAATGACATCCGCACTACCCTCCAAGCCTTGTACGCCCTTTACGACAACTGTAACTCGCTGCATACCAATGCTTATGATGAGGCAATTACCACTCCCACTGAGGAAAGTGTGCGGCGGGCATTGGCCATTCAACTCATCATTAACAAGGAACTGGGGCTGGCCACCAACGAAAACCCGCTCCAGGGCGCATTCATTATCGAGGAACTGACCGATCTGGTGGAACAAGCGGTACTAGCTGAGTTCCGCCGGCTGTCGGATCGCGGGGGTGTGCTGGGCGCAATGGAGCGGATGTACCAGCGGAGCAAAATCCAAGAGGAATCCATGTATTACGAAACCAAGAAACACAACGGCGAGCTGCCCATCATTGGGGTCAATACGTTCTTGGATCCGCAAGGATCGCCCACGGTGCTGCCCCGCGAGGTGCGCCGGTCTTCGACCGAAGAAAAGGAATTTGCCATTGCCTCCCTCCGAACCTTCGAGGCGGCCAAGGAGGAGCGGGCCAAGGAAGCATTGCGCCAATTGCAGCAAACGGCCACCCAAGATGGTAACACTTTTGCCGCCCTGATGGAAGCAGCCAAGGTATGCAGCTTGGGCCAACTGTCCCGTGCCCTGTATGGAGTGGGCGGGCAGTACCGCCGCAACATGTAAACGGGGGGCTAAAACTTGAGGATAAAATCAGTGCCCTCGCTCGGTTCGGAATACGCCGTGAGCGAGCCCCGGTGCTGGCGCATGATCTGTCGCGAAAGACTCAGGCCAATCCCAGAACCGTTTTTCTTGGTCGTAAAAAAGGGGATGAAAATCCGCTCCAAGGCCTCGGGGTCAATCCCGGGGCCATTGTCGCGCACCACAATGTAGGGCCGGCCCTTGTCATCTTGCCCAGCGAGCAAAAAGATGTTGCGCTGGTTTTGTCGTTCGGCTTCGGCCAATGCTTGGATGGCATTTTTGACAATATTGATCAGCACCTGTTCCACCATTTCTTGATCGGCGGTGATCAATAGGGTGGCAGGTTCCACTTTGGCGACAAAGCTGATGCCATTTTCTTCAAGTTCAGGCTGCATCAGGGTAGAGATGTGCTCAAAGAGTTCCTCAACGTTCATGTTCCTAAACTTGGGCACTGGCACGTGGGTAAGGTTGCGGAAATCGCTCACAAAGCGGATCAGCCCATCACTCCGTCGCTGGATGGTCTTGATGGCCAAGTGCATGTCCTCCAAGTCTGCCGTGTTGATTTCTTGCGCGCCGGAATTGTCCATTAGGTATTCCATTTCGCCCTCGAGGGTGCCTGCGAGCGAGGAAATGGGCGTGACCGAGTTCATGATCTCGTGGGTGAGTACTCGGATCAGGCGTTGCCAAGCGTCCATTTCTTGTTCCTCCAGTTCATTGTGAATGTTTTGGAAGGTGATGAGTTTATAGGTTTTGCCTTGAAGGTTGAGCTCAATGGCAAACATGGCGAGCTGCACGATCTCGGCCCCGTGGATCACTTTGATCAGGTCGCGCGTGCCCGTGCGGAGCTTTAGGCATTTTTCCACCAGTTCTGGGCTAAAAGTGGCCAGTTCGGCGATGTTGTTTAGCCGCCCGATTTTGAACAACCGTTTGGCGGCGGTGTTGATGATTTGCAGTTCACCGGCTTCGTTGAACGACAAAATGCCAATCCCCACGTGGTGAATAATCGTTTTTAAGTACAGATAGTGGGCCTCTTTTTCGGCCCGGATCTCGCGGAACCGATTCAATACTTGGTTGAAGGCATTGGTCAGGCCGTTGAACGTATCCCCTTCAAGTCTCAGTTTGTAATTATTGGAAAAGTCATCATATTTGATCGAGTTCAAAAAGTTGATTACTTCTTGGTTGGTGTTTTCCACTTGTTTGATCAACCCGAGGATTTGATAGACGATGAGTGCGCCCAAGCCCAAACTGGTCACGGTATAGCCCGCTTTGCCGATCAGCATGGAAAACCCATAGATCGAGACAGTGAGCACCATCACCCGAAAAAACACATTGAAACGAAAATTTTTGAAATCTACGGTTTTGCGCCCCAGGAGTTTGTTTACTCGGTCCTCGATTACCTTTGGGAGGTTTCCATCACGGAAAAGCTCAACGAGTTTCATGTTAGTGCAAAATGAGCAACAAGGTGTGGGAAGTGGGCACCAAACAGGGAGGGAGGGTTGTAGGCTCCCCCATCATGTTGGCCAAGGCTGATGCGCAAAGGTAGTGACAAAAGTTCAATTTTGTTGACCACGGGCACTTCACTCTTTGAGCAGTTCCCCATCGTTGATGACATAAAACAGGTGTTCCGGATCGTCGTAGTTGAGTTTGAGCGTGCCCAGCAGGGTGATGGGCTTGTCCGAGCTTTTGATCGGGATTTTGACCGTCACTTCGATCACACTCTCTGGCCCAGCTTTGCCACAATAGAAGCAGGCATCCATGGGGAAGGCTGACAACAAGAAGAAGCTGTGCTTTGGCTTTTCTTCCATCGGGATGAGGAAGCCCCGTACGCTGATTTTTTTACCATCAAGCGATTTGATCTTTTCGGTATATTTGGGCTGGAAAGTGTCGCGCCAGTTACCATATTTGACCCCAAACAGGGTTTCCCAGATTTTATTTTCCCCTTGG
>JAYUVL010000126.1:0-7025 GCA_043754075.1 Cytophagales bacterium
CCTCGGGGCTTGCCGGATTCTAGGAAACAAAGTATTTTTTTAACATCTAACTTTGTCAAAAACACCCGCTGCGCAACATCAGGTGAAAGACGCCATTAGGCTTTACGAGACACACAGGGAAGAAAACAGGATAAGCAGGGATCTTGCGTTCATGGTAAAGTTTTGTATGGAGCAGCTGCGGCAAAAAGAATTGCGAAAGGGAAGCGAATTTATTTTACGCCTGTGAAATGTAGCGTATTCCTACTGGGCGAAAAAAGCTGCCATTAGAGATAAAAATGATTGATTGCCTAACGTAAATTCGCAAGGTCAATGTGCGCTACTCGCTAGCGAGACTTGCCCCAAGGCAAAACCGCGACCTTCACAAGCTGCACAACGCTCGTGGCAGGGGTGGGAGAGGAGGACAAACCAATAAAATCCGACGGGGCAAACCGGCAAATCGGTCAGTCGGGCTTGGTGGCAATGGACACCCGCGCTTTGAGCTTGGTCGCGATGCTGGCCACGTCCACTAAGTACTGCACCGGCACTGTTTTGTCCACGTTGAGCACCACCACGCCATCATCTTTGCCCAACAGCAGCGTTGACAGTTCGGCCTCTAGCCGGGCATAGGGCACCTCGACTTCGTTGACATAAAAACGTTTTTGGGCGGTAATGCCCACGTTGATCTTGGGCATCACTTTACCCGCCACTTTGCTCGTCGGCACGTTGATTGGCAGGCCCGAAGGCGTGACAAAGTTGGAGGTCAACAAAAAGAAAATGAGCAGTAAAAACACCATGTCCGTCATGGAGGACATATTGAACGACGGGTCAACTTTATTTCGGGAGCCTAAATTCATGGAACTGTAACAGATAAAATCCAAAAAAAGGAACAGATAGGTAAGCCTGAAAGCCGGACAAAACGCGACCTAGTGCGGTTTTTCCAATAAATCCAGAAACTCAATGGCGGTCAATTCCATGTTGTAAGTTACCTTTTGAACTTGGGTCACCAAGTAATTATAGCCGATGTAGGCAATGATGCCCACGATCAGTCCGGCCGCGGTGGTGATCATGGCTTCATAAATGCCCGATGAAAGCAACTTGGGACTGACCGATCCTTCTTCTTGGGCAATGGCAATAAAGGCAGAGATCATCCCCACCACCGTCCCGTAAAAGCCCACCATTGGCCCAGCCCCGGAAATGGTAGCCAATAGGCCCAAGTTTTTTTCCAATTTGTACACCTCGATCTTGCCTGCGTTCTCAATGGCAGCCTCAATGTGCTTGATGTCGCGGCCCAGTTTGTTGATCCCTTTTTCCAAGATCCGGGAAATGGGGCTGTCTTCGCGGGCACAGATGCCCCTGGCCCGCTCAATGCTGCCCTCCAGCACGGCCGACTTCACTTCGTTGAACAATTGGGTGGGGTCGGACCCGGCCTTGCGGATGTTGAGCAGCCGCTCGCCAATGATATAGACCGCAATAACGCCCAACAGTCCTAGCGGGATCATGGTCAGTCCACCGGCCAAGACGAGGTTGATCAGGGTAACTTGTTCAGGGGCAACGGCGGCATCGACGGCCGTTGTGTCAATTTGGAAAAGAATCATAGTGCTTTATTTGATCAAAAAAAATGGTTTGAACATGGCAATTCGCGATAAAATCTTACCCAAAGAGGAGGGTTGGCTCATTATTTCTTTCCTACCCAAGCGCCCGGGTACTTGCTGCTCAGTTGGGTGGCTTTGGTGTTGGCTTCCTGCTCGGTCGCAAATCCCATTACCCGCACTCGATAAAGTTTCTTTTCGGGATGCAGTGAAATTTCTATATCATAGCCCAAATTTTTCAGCTTGGCCTCCAGAGATTTGGCGGTTTTTTCGTTGGAAAAGGCCCCTAAATTAACATAGTAGTCGCCACTGCCCGCCCCAGCCGGTGAAATCTTTTGGCCGGTTGCCTCATTTGGTTTCGGGTCGGCCACGTTGTTATCTGGGGTGGTGGGCACTTGATCGGCCACTGATTCATTTGGTTTGGTCCCCTCGGCCGTTGCAGCGTTCTCATCCGCTGCCTGGTCATTGTTGGCCACGGGTGGATCGGCTGAACGCATATCGGTTTGGACGGTCTCTTCTTTGCCCCCAAACATGGCTTTGAAACTCTTCATGGCGTCATCGTTAAAGAACAAGAACAACAGGCCAACAAACAGGATCAACAGGGGGATCATTAGCGACCACCAGAGCACTTCAGATTTTCGTTCGGTTTTTTTCTCGGGTATGGGCGAGGGAGGGGGTACAGTTTTGGCTGATCCATTACCAGATTTGTCGGAACTGGCTTGGGCCGATCCCACTGGGGCCGCGCCCAGCCCAACTGCTTTTTTGGCCAATCTGGGCAGCCCAAAATTGTCGCCCAATAAGCTGAAAGCATCTTGATCGTTGAGTGAGATGCTCCCGTGGCTGTCTTTGAGCAGCGTGCCCACTCCATCAATGGCGTAGGCCCCGGTAGTGCCAATGGCGGTGTAGATCCGCTGAACGTAGCGCAGCAGTTGCTCATCAAAGGCGGGCTTGTCCAAATGGGCTGACTGACAGACGGTCTGCTCAAAAAGAAGACCTTCATCTTCCTCCAAGATCGAGAAAGAAACCTGTCGAAGTGGAGGGGCTATTTCGTTGGTTGATTTATCAATCGTCGCTCCCACCCTTTTGCTGGTGAACGTGCCCAATTTGGGCACGACTACTTTATCGTGCCGCTGCAACAACTGAGCAATATATTGATCCATGGAGATTGGCTGATTAGTCATCAAGGAGTTTTCGTTTTTCAGTAAACAAAGATAGGGCAATTGGACTTTTCCCGTAATGAGTAGCAAGTATAAGCAAAAAAAGCGAATGTTGGTGCGTTCGGCAACGTTGGGCAGTCCTCGTGGGCAAAGTTGCGGACTCGGGCCCATTCAACTGGTGAAGCCCAAGCTTCGCAAATAGGAAAATCGTTGATGGGGGAACTATTGCTTGACAAGTTTTTTGGTGTAACTGCCCGAAGCGGTTTGGAAGGTCAAGAAATAGATGCCCGATGGCCAGCTTTGGGCATCTAGCTTGGCCGGGGCACTAGTGAGCGGTTGGGCCAAAAGTGTGCGCCCAGCAACGTCATGGATGTGTACGCGGGCGGGTGTTTCGCCGGCCCAAGTGAGCTGGAGCTGGTCAGTGATTGGGCAATGGACGAGCACTATGGGCGCGGTTGCTTCCCGTTGGTTCACCGCGATGATACTCGAGTACTGGATCGGTTGGTTGGGGGCCACAATGGCCAAACGGTAATAATTTTGCCCCGGCAGCGGTTGCCGGTCCACCCATTCGTAGGAGGATTGGCCGGTGGAGTAGGGCATTTGGCCCAGCGTCACAAAATTATCCCAGTTGGCCCCGCCCGACCGCTGCACCACAAAAGTGGGCAGTTCTCCAGTCGTGCGGGCTTGCCAGCGCAACTGGTGGCCCTCGGCCGTGGCCCGGCCTACGAAATGGGACAAAGTGATGGGCAGTACGTTGAGATCATCAGAAATCAGGAAATTGTCAAGTTGGATGGTGGAATTATCATTTTGAAACGTGAACCGAATTTCGTCCATGTTTTGGGTGGGGGTTGTGGTGATCGCTTGATCGATCATCAACGAACTATTGGCCCAAACATCCTGCCTATCACTGGCCAAACTGCGCCGGATGCCCGAAGGTGTGTAATAGCTCAACGTAGCACCGCTGTTGTTGAGCACCCAAGTGATGCGCTGCCGCCCACTTAGTGAGCTGCTGTTAAAACCCGAGGCGATGTTGCGAAGAACAAAATTGGTCGATCCACTGGCCAGGTTAAAGCTTAGACGGGCATAAATATCGGCATTGGGGAGGATAGCGGCATTGTCGGGAAATTCCGCCCCAATGAATAAGTCGCACGCACTAAGCTGGGTTTGGGCCGAGCTAAGGACCTCGAAATCAAACTGGACAATCAAAAAAGCAGGGCTGCCCGATGGATGAAAATTGGCCGTCCGGTTGAAGTAGGCAGTGCTGCCCGATCCGGTGGTCGATGCCATTTCCAGGTTGCCAGCCGTGATGCGCACTGCCGCATTGATCCCACTGGTGGCCAGCGAAGTGAACTGGCCGATGGTCGGGGTGGCGCTTACATAGCTGCTCACCACTGTGGAGGAGGAAAAATCTTGTCGGAACCGTATCGTTTGACAAAGGACAGACTTGGTAAGGATTAAAGCGAGCGCAAGGGCAACAAGGGTTGATCGCATGACTATCAAGTACTTTTTTTGGTAAACAAATATAATGAATAGCCAATAACAACGATTGGCCATCTGATAAAATCTTATGTTTATACAGTATATTGTTTGTTTAATCATATTTGCCAATAAATTAGTTTAAACAATCACCTCAACAATCAGTTTGTATCATACAGGTATTTTCCTGGTAAGCCAAGTAACCAGCAATGAACCTTAAAGAAAGATTTGACAAACCGAAAATAATCTGCCCGTTGATGTGTTGGGAGTTTATGCTGGAGCCGGCCAGCCGCGAAATCTCCGAAAAGGCCAAACGCATTAAAGCCAGGGTCAAGCTTCCCCCAAATGAAAACCAAACCAGTACCGACCAAGCCCCCGATCCTGATCGAGGGGACTGATTATTACATTGAGAATGGATTCTGGGTATTTACGGCCCATTACCACCGCCAACGCGGCTATTGCTGCAAAAGTGGCTGTCGCCATTGTCCGTATGGGTTCAAAAAGATTTCGTACAAAATCTAATCTGGTTGCCCATGCCCGAACCTGATCTGTTGGCTTTAATGCAATCCACTTTTTTGCTCAACCAACAAGGTGCCGCAGTATTGGGCACTTGGGTGGTGCTCAATTTTGTGGGGAGTGGCGTTTTGTGGCAACGTTCGGTCGGTTTTATTCGGCATTTTCACCAGATGAACCTTGCCTGGAACTTGGTCAACTTGTTGCTGATCGCTTTTACCTTGCGCCAAGTAGCACCATCGGCCATTTCGGCCGGGGAAATGATAGCGTTGCAATATTTCAACGAAAAAATCTACTTGTTTAATGCTGGCTTGGACATTGGCTACTTGCTTTTGGGCCTGTTTTTGGCCGAGAAAGCCAAGACTGCTGCCAAACGGGGGGCGATGCTCAAGGGATTCGGCCACTCGATTGTGTTACAGGGAATGTTTTTGCTGGTTTTTGATTGGGCCCTGTTTTATTTGCACACCGAACTCACCGAAAGAATGCTCAACATCATTGGCCTTTAGTCAGTTACCACCCAACAATGAGTTTTTTGGCGGATGATCGGGTAGTACTCCTTCGTAAAAACTGGTGTTTAAGTAGTTTTTCGGTCAAGGTTAGCTTTTTTCGCAAACCAATGATTGCGAGGCTACTGCATCTTGTAGGATACGTCTCGAGATTGTATGGCCGAATGTTGGATCAAGTCGGTCGCGAGGTATCATTTTTGACTTTGGGATTCCGCCCAGCGTTTGATTGATCGTCCAGTCGCGGCCAGGGCACCCAGCGCCTTGGCCTAGCTAATAGCCATATTTGTCTTTCCAGCGACTGCGCAAGAAAGCCCGAAGTTCATTTTCGCGCGGGTTGGCCCCCGGATCATAAAACTTACTGCCGCTGAGTTCGGTGGGCAAAAATTCCTGCTCGATAAAATTGCCGGGATAGTCGTGCGCATAGCGGTAGCCCTTGCCATAGTCCAGATCGCGCATGAGCTTGGTGGGCGCGTTGCGCAGGGGGAGGGGCACGGGCAGGTTGCCAGTTTCTTGCACCCGTTGTTTGGCGGCTTTGATGGCCAGATAGGACGCATTGCTCTTGGGCGAAGCTGCCAGATACGTAACGGTTTGAGCCAAAATGAGTTCTGCCTCGGGGTAACCCACAAAAGTGACCGCTTGAAAGCAGTTGGTGGCCATGACCAAGGCCGTGGGGTTAGCGTTGCCAATGTCCTCGGAGGCCAAAATCAGTAGGCGGCGGGCAATGAACTTGGGCTCTTCGCCGCCCTCGATCATGCGGGCCAGCCAATACACTGCGGCGTTGGGATCGGAGCCGCGCACCGATTTGATGAACGCCGAGATGAGGTCGTAGTGCTGTTCGCCATCCTTGTCGTAGAGGACGGTGCGGCGTTGGGCCACTTGTATCATCAGCGCATCGGTAATGGTGGCCTGCGCACCCACCACCGAATCGATGGCCAGTTCCAGCAGGTTGAGCAACTTGCGGGCATCGCCCCCGGCCAAGTTGAACAGGGCCGAGGTTTCGGCTAAATGGATGGTCTTTTGTTTGGTGGTTTGCTCCAAGGCCACGCCTCGGTCCACAATCAGGCGCAAATCGGTTTCTTCCAACGGTTTGAGCAAAAATACTTGACAGCGCGACAGCAGGGCCGAGTTCACCTCGAAGGAGGGGTTTTCGGTAGTGGCTCCGATGAGCGCAATGGTGCCTTTCTCCACTGCGCCCAGGAGGGCATCTTGCTGCGACTTGCTGAAACGGTGGATCTCATCGATGAACAAGATAGTTCCCTGGCGGAACCGCGCCCGTTCTATCACTTCGCGCACTTCTTTCACGCCGGCACTGATGGCACTTAGGGTAAAAAACGGCCGATCCAGGGCTTGCGCCAGCAGTTGGGCGAGGGTGGTTTTGCCCACTCCGGGTGGGCCCCACAAAATGATGGAGGCCAAGTGGCCCGTCTGAACCATCCGGCGCAATACTCCGTTTGGGCCTACCAAGTGCGCCTGGCCGACGTACTCCTCTAGGTTTTGGGGGCGCAAACGTTCGGCCAGTGGGGTAGTGCTGTTCATAAAAAGTGCATCAAGTTGGGCTTGGCCGGGCCGATCAGCCGCCAAACGGGGCCAATATATTTAAAAAAAGACGAAAACTAAGACTTTGACAGCAAAAAACATAAAAATTGAAATTTAATTACTTATGCCCAAGTGGTCATTTGCTTCACCTATTATTCCCTTTTGGCACGACCTGAAAGGCTCAAAATAGGTCATCCGCTTAAAACCGGAAGGTTTCAATACGGTCAAAAAATTTATACAAAGTTCTGACAATGAAGTCTTTATTACAG
>JAYUVL010000127.1:0-5400 GCA_043754075.1 Cytophagales bacterium
TTTCTGGGCTACTCGATGGCCAAGATCATGGAAGCCAATGGCTACCAAGTATTGAAAACCCAAGTGGTCAACGACCGGGGCATCCATATCTGCAAATCGATGTTGGCCTACCAGCAATTCGGCCACGGCGAAACCCCCGCCTCCAGTGGGATCAAGGGCGACCACTTGGCCGGCGATTATTATGTCATCTTTGATCGGGAAAATAAAAAACAAATTGCCACCTTGGTTGCTGAATATCAAGCTATTGAACCCGATGCCGATATTGAGAAGCTCAAAGAAAAGGCCGCCAAAAACACCCCACTCATGCTCGCGGCCCAGGCCATGCTCCTGCGCTGGGAAGCGGGCGATCCCGAGGTGCTCCACCTGTGGCAAACGATGAACCAATGGGTATATGAGGGCTTCAATGCCACCTACCAACAAATGGGCGTCAATTTTGATAAAATTTACTACGAATCAGATACTTACCTGCTCGGCAAAAAAATAGTGGACGAAGGCTTGGCCCGGGCACTCTTTTTCCGCAAGCCCGATGGATCGGTCTGGATCGACCTCACCGCCGACGGCTTGGATCAAAAACTGCTCTTGCGGGCCGATGGCACTTCGGTCTATATTACCCAAGATTTTGGCTTGGCCGATACAAAATATACCGATTTTCCGATGGAAAAATCAGTGTATGTGGTGGGCAATGAACAAGACTACCACTTTAAGGTCCTGCAACTGGTTGTTGAAAAACTCGGCCGGCCCTACGCCAAAGGCATTTATCATTTGAGCTATGGCATGGTAGAACTGCCCACCGGCAAAATGAAAAGCCGCGAAGGCACGGTGGTGGATGCCGATGATCTGATGGCGGAGATGGACCGGATCGCCCGGGAGCGCACCATGGAACTGGGCAAGATCGAGGATTTCGACTCGGCCGATGCCCTGCACTTATACCACCAACTGGCCATGGGTGCGCTCAAATACTACCTCCTACGGGTGGATCCGAAAAAGAAAATGTTGTTCAATCCTGAAGAATCCATTGATTTTCAGGGTGATACCGGCGTGTATATCCAATATACCCACGCCCGGATATCGGCTATTTTGCGGCGGGCCACGGCCGAACAAGTGCCCTTTGATCGGGCCAGCTACACCCATGCGGTGTCCCAATTGGCCCCGGTTGAGCAGGAACTGATCCAACTCTTGAGCGTTTATCCCAAGAAAGTGCAACTGGCCGCCGAGGAATTTTCGCCGGCCACTGTGGCCAGTTTCGCCTACGAAGCAGCGCGGGCATATGGGCGTTTCTTCTACGAACTGTCCATCTTCAACGAATCAGACCCCGCCCGGCGGAGTTTCCGGGTGGCACTCTCGCTGGCCACTGGCAAAGTAATCCGCCACGCCATGGGGCTGATCGGCGTTGAAATGCCCGAACGGATGTAGCTTTCGGTAGTTCCATTGGCGGGCGATCAATTTGTGGTTAAATGGTTACAAGCTAAGGTACAATAATCGTTTGCAAACCAGCTTTTTGGCACGTTTGATTAAAGGCAGTCACGCCCTGGAGCAAGTTGGCCAAGGTGGCTTGGCTGGCCACCCAGCGGACGTGCAGTGCCGCAAATTGGGCTTGCTGGCCCGCCGTGACCCGTGGGGTGTTGCTGTCCAGTTCGTACTTGAGGAAAATGTAATCTGCGCTGAGCCGGTTTACATAGTTGATGATATCGTCGTTGGATTTGGCCTTGTTTTGCACCAGTTGATCTTCCCATTGGGTCAATTTGGCCACTAACCCTTGGGCTTCTTTGACCAGCGCGGCGTGGACGGTATCGGCCAACAAGCTCACCACTCCGTTTATCTGCTGTCGCACTTTGCGCATTCGCAAGACGGAGGTGTGAATGTCGGTAAATTCAGCATCTACCTTGGCGTGCCAGACAGCTTGCTCGGCATAATCGGCCTCGGTGGCCTCAATGCCCGGATGGGGCAAAATGGTGGCCGTTGTCTCCAACTTTTGGCTACCCACGTGCAGGCGCAGGGTGTACTGGCCGGGCGGCACTTTGTAGCCTTCGTAACTGCCCTCGATAAAAACCGTGGGCACGCCGGGCAAAATCGGGCCGCGCATGTCCCAGACAAATTTATTGAGGCCAGCTTTGGCGGGCAGCAGGGGCTCAGGATTTGGGCCGCCGGGATACTGGCTAAAATCCGGGTGCGGTTTGGTAGAAAAAACCCGCACCATTTCTCCCTTGGCATTCCAGATTTCTAGTTTTAGCGAGGCGGTTTCGGTAAATCCAGTGGGTAATTGATAAAAAATCACTACCCCATTGGCTGGATTGTCGCCGTTAAATTTCGGTTTGGCATTGGCCGGAGCATCTGTGCCCTCCTCTGGGCCACTCGATGCGCCCACCCGATGGACCGCCTCGGGTTGGTACAACAGGGACTGGCCAAGGTTCTGCCCCACTTTGTATTGCTGCAGCGGGGCCAACTGATCCAAAATCCAGAAAGAACGACCCATGGTGGCCGCTATCAGATCGTTGTCGTGGATCAGCAGATCGGTTACGGGGGTAATGGGCAGGCCCAGTTGCAAGGGTTGCCAATTTTCCCCGTCATTGAAAGAAACAAACAAGCCCGTTTCCGTGCCAGCAAATAGCAATCCCTTGCGTTGTTTATCTTCGCGAATGCACCGGGTGTAGGCGCCGTAAGGAATCCCATTGTCAATTTTTTTCCATGTCTTGCCGTAGTCGGTCGTTTTGAAGAGCGAAGGGGCAAAATCGTTGACTTTATAACGAGTCGTGGCCACATAAGCGGTGGCCTGATCGTGCGGCGATACCTCGATGCAGTTGACCAAGGTCTCCCCCCACTGGGGCGGGGTGATGTTGACCCAGCTCTTGCCCGAGTCGCGGGTGAGGTGGATCAGGCCATCGTCGCTGCCAGCATACAGCACCGCCGGATCGTGGGGCGAATCGGCCAAATAGGCAATGGTGCCGTAATTTTCGCCACCAGCCCCTTCATTGGTGTAGGGCAGGCCACTGACGCCCTGTTTGGTGGTATCATTGCGGGTCAGATCGGGCGAGATCACCTCCCACGAATGGCCCAAGTTGGTGGTTTTGAACACCACATTGGCCGCGTGGTAAAATGCTTTTTCCTGGCTATTGTAAACCACGGGCGCGTTCCAATTGAAACGGTACTTCATTTCCTTGGGCTGAAGGGCCTGGTACTGGATCGGGGCCACCATCACTGGCTTGCGCTCTTGGGTCCTTGTGTCCATCAACTCGATGGTGCCCTGGTAACTCCCGCCCATTACTTTGGTGGGATTGCGGCGATCAAAGGCCAGAAAGGCACTTTCCCCCCCGGCACTGGATCCCCAATCTTTGTCGCCAATGGCGCCGTCGGTCAGGCTCCGGCTGCTGATCCTGACCGATGTATTGTCCTGTTGCCCGCCATACAAATTATAGGGGAACAAAAAATCGGCATTGACCCGGTAAAACTGGGCCGTCGGCTGGTTGTCCTGCGAGGACCAACTGGCGCCCCCGTTGAAAGTAATGGTGGCCCCACCGTCGTTGGCCATCACCATGTTTTTGGAATTTTGGGGGTGGATCCAGAGCTGGTGGTGATCCCCGTGCCGGGCCGAGAACGGGGCCCAACTATGGCCGCCATCGATCGACTTAAGAGCCGGGGAGTTGAGCACGTAGAGCACTTGCTCGTTTTGGGGGTCCACGGTCATTTCCACATAATACCAGGCCCGCTGGGTGAGGCGGTGGTCGGTGCTCACCCGGGTGAAACTGGCCCCGGCGTTGTCACTGGCAAACAGGCCGCCCAATTCCTTTTCGGTATCACTTTCGATGAGGGCATACACCCGGTTTGGCTCCGCTTTGGCCAATGCAATGCTCATTTTGCCCAATTCGGTCGGGATACCATTGGTCAATTTAGCCCAAGTGGCGCCACCATCCACCGATTTGTAGAGCCCGCTCCCTTTGCCCCCGCTGCGCACCAACCAGGGCAAGCGGCGGTGATCCCACATGGCGGCATAGAGCACCAAGGCATTGGAAGGATCCATTGCCAAGTCCGCGCAGCCGGTATTTTCATCCACATAAAGTACTTTTTGCCAATTTTTGCCACCATCCGTGCTTCGGTAAACGCCGCGCTCAGGATTTGGGCCGTGCAATGCCCCTTGCGCAGCCACATACACCACCTCGGGGTTTTGGGGATGGATCCGGATCCACGCAATGTGGCGGGTGAGTTCCAGCCCCAAGTGAATCCAAGTTTTACCCGCATCGGTGCTTTTGTAAACCCCGTCGCCGTAAGAGGTCATCACGCCGCGCGGGGCATGTTCGCCCATGCCCACATATACGATGTTGGGATCGCTGTCGGCCACGGCCACCGCCCCGACCGAACCAGTTTTGAAGTATCCATCCGAGACATTGAACCAACCTTGGCCCGCATCTTCGGTTTTCCACAACCCACCGCCACAAGTGCCCATGTAATACACCAGGGGATCGCTCAGATCGCCGCAAGCCGTAACGGAGCGGCCACCCCGAAACGGGCCAATGTTGCGCCACTTGAGCGGCTTGAAATAGGTTGACAATTCAACCGAAGGCGAACTGGCCAACGGTTTTTTTTGGGCTTCAACGATAACTGTAACCGACAAAAACAAAAATCCCAACAGTGCTTTTTTCATTGTTTATAAAGAGTGAACCCGGCGGTTGATCAAAGTGAATCAAAAAGTAAAAGTAGGCAAGTCTAATGGGGCTACTTTTCTTACTTCCCCAACAGCCTTTCCATCAGCCAGTTGGTGATGGCTTCGTTCTCCTCCGGGTAAGTCCAGTGGCCGGTTTCTTGGTACAATTTCAATTCTTTGGGCGAGGCGATCGCGTTGTAGGCCGCAAACATGGAAGTGGGCGGGCAAGTTTCGTCATTGAACCCCATTGAGTAAAAGCAGGGGGCTTTGAGGGTGCGGGCAAAATTGACCACGTCATAATAAGCGGCGGTCTTGATTTTGGCCTCGGTGTGGTGGTGCGGGTTGTTTTTGTCAAAAATATGGGGCCAACCGCCCGCCCGGCCCTTGAGGTAGCCCACCATATCGGCCATGGCGGGGTAAGTGGGTGCGGCCCATTTGACCCGGGGATCGAGGGCCGCCGTAATGATGGACAAGGCCCCCCCTTGGCTACCGCCCGCCACGGCCAACCGTTGGCCATCAAATTGGGGCAGACTGACCAAAAAATCATTGGCCCGGATGCAGCCCATGAACACCCGTTTGTAGTAGTACAGATCCCGGTTATCGAGGTTGTAGGCCCAGTATTGGTTGGCCAAGCCGGCCCCCAGATCGCTGTAAACCGATGGATCCATGGTGAGCGGGATGCCATGGATGCCAATCTCGAGCGTGATCACCCCGCGCTCGGCGGTGCGCACGTCGCCGGCATACGGGCGGATACCCGCGCCCGG
>JAYUVL010000128.1:0-4740 GCA_043754075.1 Cytophagales bacterium
GGGGGGGTGAGCCGCAAGACCCGCGAGGCCATGCTCCTGTGCGAAGCGGCGGGCCACGAAGTCGTTTTTATCGAGACGGTGGGCGTGGGCCAGTCCGAAACCGCAGTGCATGACATGACCGACTTTTTTTTGCTCCTCATGCTGGCCGGGGCCGGTGATGAACTGCAAGGCATCAAGAAAGGCATTATTGAAATGGCGGACGCCGTGGTGATCAACAAAGCCGATGGCGACAATGCCCCCCAGGCACGACGGGCCCAAATGGAATACCAGAATGCCCTGCACCTGCTGCCCGCTGCGCCCTCGGGCTGGGAAACCAAAGTGCTCACTTGCTCGGCCCTCTACCAAACCGGCCTGCCAGCACTTTGGCAGGCCGTTGAACAACACCAAGATCTTGTGCGGGCCAATGGTTGGTTTGCCCGCCGCCGTCAAGCCCAGAATCTCGCTTGGCTGCACGAAACCATCCGCCAGCAATTGACCGACCGATTTTACCAACACCCGGCCGTGGCCCAACAGATGGCAGCTACCGAACAAGCCGTGGCCGAGGGGAGTGCCCACGCGGTGAATGCGGCCATGGAATTAATCAACGTATATTTGCGGCAAAGTTAAATGCCCGATTTTTTTGCTGTTTATTTTATACCAGTCTTCTAGTGCATCTATAACTTTAACTATATGAGATTTTCGGTTCGTACACTTGTTTTTGTCCTACTTGCCCTTGTTTTTGCCCTCGGCATTTTTTGGCGTTTGGGCTATTTTTCCAGCGAAGAAGCAAAAAACAAAGCAGCAGGTAGTCCCACGCCCGGCCCAGGCGGCAAAAGCGACCCGCCGCAGGCCATTAAGGCTTATGTGGTCAAAAACGAAGTGTTGGAAGACAAAATCAGTTCGGTGGGCACCGTGATCCCCAATGAAGAAGTGGATCTAAAATGCGAGATTTCGGGCAAAATCGTCAAGATTCACTTCACTGAGGGGGCGGTGGTGAGCAAAGGTCAGTTGCTGCTCACCCTCAACGACGCCGATCTGCAAGCTAATCTCAAAAAAGTCACCATCCAAAAAGTGCTGCTCGAGAAGCGCAAGCTCCGCGATGAAAAACTGTTTGCCCGGCAAGGGGTGAGCGAAGAGGAAATGGAAACGCTCAACGCCCAACTGAGCGCCCAAAACGCCGAACTGGAAGTCGTGCAGTCCCAGATCAACAAAACCCGCCTACTGGCCCCTTTCAGTGGGCAGATCGGCCTGCGCTACGTGAGCGAGGGCAGTTATGTGACTCCCACGGTCAAAATAGCCGACTTGATCGACCTGAGCCAAGTCAAGGTGGATTTCTCAGTCCCCGAAAAGTACATGACCGTGATGCGCAAGGGGCTGCGCATCAGTTTCACCGTAGCCGGTGGCCAGCGCGAGTACCTGGGCGAGGTGTATGCCATCGAGCCCAAAGTAGAGCAGACCACCCGCACCATCCAGATCCGGGCCATCAGCCGCAACACCGAACGCGAGATTTTGCCCGGGGCGTTTGCCACTGTCAAAATTATTTTGCAAAGAGTTGACAATGCTTTTATGATCCCCACGCAGGCCCTGATCCCGGAAATGGACAAGAAGAAGGTCTATGTGCTCAAGGAAGGCAAGGCCACCCCGATGGAAGTAAGCACTGGCACCCGCACCGAATCGCGGATCCACATCACCGAGGGCCTGCATTTGGGCGATACCGTCATCACTTCGGGCATTCTCCAGATTCGCCCGGGCGCGAATGTCAAAGTGACCGAAGTAGAATAAGTTTTCAGGTTATTTTTTAATTGCCGATTATATTGTTCCATTTATGCAAATTACCCTAAAACGAGTAGTGGTCACTGGCTTAGGCACTGTAAATCCACTGGGCAACGATTTGCCAACTTTTTACCAAAACCTGCGGCAAGGCCAAAGTGGTGCTGGCCCCATCACCAAGTTTGATGCCAGCCACTTCAAGGCCCAGTTTGCCTGCGAGGTCAAAAACTTTGATGTCCTTCAGTACATGGACAAAAAGGAATCGCGCAAAATGGATTCTTTTTGCCATTATGCCCTGGCCGCCACCGATGAGTGCATCCGCGATAGTGGGCTCAACTTGGACACGGTTGACAAGAACCGGGTCGGGGTCATTTTGGCCTCGGGCATGGGCGGGATGCAGGCCTTTGAAGACGATGTGCTGAACTATGCCCAGACCCGGCCAGTGCCGCGCTACAGCCCCTTCTTTGTGCCCAGGGTCATTACCGACATTGCGCCCGGCCATATCTCGATCAAATATGGTTTTCGGGGCATCAATTTTACTACTGTATCGGCCTGTGCGTCTTCTACCAACGCCATTGCCGATGCTTTCACCTATCTCCGCTTGGGCAAGGCCAATATTATCATCACCGGTGGCGCCGAAGCGGCCATCACCCAGTCGGGCGTGGGCGGGTTCACGGCCATGAAAGCCATGTCGGAGCGCAACGATAGCCCCACTACCGCCTCCCGTCCGTTTGACCGCGACCGCGATGGTTTCGTGATCGGCGAAGGGGCTGGCGTGCTGATGCTCGAAACCCTTGATCATGCGCTTGCCCGGGGCGCCAAAATCTACGCCGAAGTGGTGGGGTGCGGATTTGCTGCCGACGCCTACCACCTCACCGGCACCCACCCTGAGGGTTTGGGTGCCCAGTTGGCCATGCGCGATGCGCTGGACGATGCCCGTATGCAGCCCTCCGAGGTCGATTACCTGAACGTTCATGCCACTTCCACCCCCATGGGTGACATCAGCGAGGCCAAGGCCGTGGCCGCCGTCTTTGCCGGACACTTGGACAAACTGGCCATCAGCGCCACCAAGTCCATGACCGGCCACTTGCTGGGCGCAGCCGGGGCCATTGAGGCCATCGCTTCCATCATGGCCATCCAGCACAGTTTTATTCCCCCGACGATCAACTTTGCCCACTTGGACGAGCAGATCAGCCCGGCCCTGCGGATCACGCCCAACCATGCAGTTGACCAACCAGTCAATGTGGCCATGAGCAATACCTTTGGGTTTGGCGGGCATATCGCCGTGTCAATGTTCAAAAAATTTGGCGAATAGGGCCAATCAGGGGTAACTTTGGCCAATCAACCATCGGCTACTCAGTATGAAAATCGGATTAGTGCTCTCCGGCGGCGGCGCACGGGGCATCACCCACTTGGGCGCATTACAGGCATTTGATGAGCTGGGCCTGCGCCCAAGTGCCATTTCCGGCACCAGCGCGGGGGCCATTGTGGGGGCCCTTTATGCCGCTGGCCATGCCCCCAAAGAGATCCTCCGCCTGCTCATCCAGACCAGCTTCTTCAAGATCTTCAGCTTGTCGTCCAAATTTATGGGCCTGCTCCGGATGGAAAGCACCGAAAAAGCCTACCGCCAATTTCTGCCCGAAGACAATTTCGCCCAACTTTCCATCCCCCTGCATGTGTGCGCCACGGATCTGGATCGGGGCGAATCGGTCTATTTCTCCCAAGGAGAGCTGATCAAGCCTTTGCAAGCTTCCTCATGCATTCCCTTTTTGTTTGCCCCGGTGAGCATTGATGGCAAATTTTATGTTGATGGGGGCATTTTAAACAATTTGCCAGTCGAGCCGCTCCTGGGCCAGTGCGATTACCTGATCGGGGTCCACTCCAACGCGGTGGCCGAACTCAAGGTGTCCAGCCTGCGCGACGTGCTGGAACGCACCTTCCTGCTGGCCGTCAATGCCAACATTGAGCACCGGAAAACCAAGTGCGATCTCTTCATTGAACCACCCAAAATGGCTGATTACAAGGCATTTGATGTCAAAAAGGCCGATGAGATTTTTACCGTGGGCTACGAATATACGCTGGCCACCCTGCGCGAAAAGCTGGTGGCCCCTTACGATTTTTAACCTCGATCGCAGGGATAAATCAAAAAAAACTAACTTGCGGGGCAAAAAGACTCATCCACCCAACAGCCCACTGCTCGCCAAAACCGAATGGAAAAATTGAAAATTATCTTTGTTTGTTTGATTCTCCTCCCCTTTGTTTCTGCTTGCTATGAAATCCGCGAAGAAGTGGACATCAAAAAAGATGGTTCTGGCACTTACGCGCTCATATTGGATCTAAGTCAAAGCAAAGCCATGCTCGAAATGGCCATGGCCATGCCCGATAACCAAGGAAAAATCCCCTTTGCTGAACTGGATTCGTCGTTTGCCAAGGGCACGGCCCGGTTCAAAAACATGCCCGGCATCAGCCAGGTTCAGCCCTTGAACAACCGCCAAGAGTATGTTTTCGGGATGAAATTTGACTTCAAGGACGTGACCGCGCTCAACTTGGCCCTACAAAGAGCCACCAATGATCAAGGCCCGACCGACCCAGTGACTAGTCCAACTCCCCAAATTTACAAATTCACCAAACGGACGCTGGAGCGGACGGGCGACTTTTTTCTGAAAGGGCTGACCGATATGAGCAGCTTGACCGCTGATAACACCGAAAATGCCGAACAGATCAAGGACTTGCTCAAACGCGCCAGCTACGTGTGCCTGATCCGGACCGAGGGCAAAATCAAGAAGTTTACCAATCCCAAGGCTGAACTGTCCTACACCGCCAAAGAAGTCCGGTTCAGTGCCAATTTGCTAGATTTGTTGGAAGACCGGGCCAATTGTGCAAATACCGTAAAATTTAAATAGTTTTGTGGCTTGATAAGTACTTTAACCGGCCGGAGTTAAGCAAATGAATGATTTCCATCACTTTGACCGACTTTTATACCTCAACAAA
>JAYUVL010000129.1:0-8263 GCA_043754075.1 Cytophagales bacterium
GGGGAGCAAGCTTGCGGCCCCAGCCGATCCACTTGGGCAAGACCGTGGCTTCGGTTTTTTTGACAAACCACGCATTGGGGATGTGATAGGAATGGCTGCGCCCGTCGAGGGTCTGCACGGTCAGGTCGAGGGGCATCTGGGCCTCTCCCAGCCGGGCCAATCGCAGTTGGTAGTTGCCCAGTGCGCCTTTTGGTTTCAGGCTTTTGACGGTATAATCCACCTTTTTGGTGGTTTCCAGCCATTGATCAAAAAACCAGCTCAGGTCAATGCCCGTGAACTGGCTGATCGCCTGCCGAAAATCTTCTGGATAGGGATGCTTGAATTTCCAAGTATCAAAATAATGGCTGAGCGCGGCGTAAAAAAGTTCGTCCCCGAGCACATAGCGCAGTTGGTGCAGCATCAGCCCACCTTTTTGGTAAACGAGGCCATAGCCACCAAACTGGCCGACCGCCCCCCGAAAATCCGAGGAATGGGTGTTGAGTGGGGCATCAAACCCGGCATGGGCACTTTGCAAATAGCCGTAGTACAGCCGGGCAAACCGATAGGAATGAGGATCCAAAAACGGGTCAATTCCCTTTTTCCCAATGCCTTGCGGCTGTTCTTCGCCAAAAGCCTGTTCCAAGAACCACACCGTCATGTACTCAGCAAAGCCTTCGTCCAGAAAAGCGCGGTAAAGCTCGCTGTTGGCCACCATGCCATAATACCACTGATGGGCCACTTCATGGGCAACGAGGGGGATGTGGTTGGGATATTGGCCCGTCACAATGGCCATCATGCCGTATTCGGTTCCGTCGGCGGCATCGGCCACCACGAGTTTGGGGTAGGCAAGTTCGCCAAATTTTTCGGAATACATTTTGACCAATAAGCCGACAAACTGGGGCGTTTCTTGCCATTTACCGGCGTGCGGCTCACGCGCCAGCACCACGATCCGTTTGCCATTCCACTTGCTCTCGCCTATGCGATAGGTCGGGTCGGCGGTGAACGCAAAATTATGCACCTGTTCGGCCCTGAACCGCCAAGTCTTGGTTTGGCCCGGCACGCGGGGGATGATCACCGAAGGGGCTTGGTACAATGGTTTCTGAGCGAAATTTTTTAAGTCCAATTGTTGGCGGAGGGCCGGGGGCAACACCTCTAACTCATTGACCAACAGTCCAGTGCCCTCCACAATGTATTCTTGGGGCAAGGTGAGGGCCACGTTGAAAACCCCAAAGTCGGCGTAATACTCTTTGTCCAAGTGTTGGTCAGCGTGCCAGCCGTAGCGGTCATACACACTCACCACTGGATACCAGTGCACGCCGTTGTAATGCTTCACGCCGTAGGCCCGGAACATTTTCATCCGGCGGCGCATCGAGCCCCCATCGTCAAAATAGGTGCGGAACTTCATCTCCACGGTCAGTGAATCGCCGGGGCGCAAGGGCTGGTTCAAACTGACCTGCAAAATGGTATTGTCCAAATATGACTTGACCGAATCGCCATTGACCCGCAAGAGATCGATGACGGTGCCCAAGCCCGTTTGTTCGTTGCGGCCAAACTTGACCGGGACATGGTTTTGTAAATTTAAATGATGGTAATAAGAGCCGGGCTGAAAAGCATTGGCATACAGGTGAAAATAAAGTTCGCGCAGGGTATTGGGCGACTGATTGTGATAAACCAGCCGGTAAGATTTGCCAATCAACACATCTTTTTCATCGTCCAGTTCAGCTTCAATGTCATAGTGCACCCGCTGCTGCCAGTATTGTGCCCAACTGGCGGGCGCGTGGAGCAGGGCCATTGCCAGCCCCCAAAAAACAAGTACAAGCTTCATCGAGGGAACGGTTATCTTGGCAAATTAGTAGCAAAAAAGCAGAAAGTTTTTCCCAGCCCCGCAATTTCCCGTAATTTAGCGGTCAAACGCTATGCCCTCCATGTCTTTGACCCAGACGATTTACGAAACCTTCCGTAGTACCTATCCGGGCCAGCCCCAGTTGTTCCGGGCACCGGGCCGCATCAACTTGATTGGTGAACACACCGACTACAATGAAGGTTTTGTGCTGCCCGCCGCCATTGACAAGGAAATGGTTTTTGCCATTGCCCCCAGCGTCACCGATCGCTCGCGGGTTTACGCGTGGAATTTTCATACCGAATATAAATTTGATATTTCCCGGATTTTTCCGGCAGAAAAGCCGTTCCGGTGGGCCAATTACCTGCTCGGGGTCATTCAGCAGATCCAGAGCTTGGGTTTTGAGATCCCCCCGTTCAACTGCGTGTTTGGTGGCAATGTGCCCTCTGGTGCGGGCATGTCGTCTTCGGCGGCCATCGAGTGCGGGCTGGCCACAGCCCTGAACAGCACTTTTGGCCTCGGCTTGGATCCGCTGGCCCTGGCCCAGTTGGCCCAAAAGGCCGAAAATGAATTTGTGGGGATCAAATGTGGCATCATGGATCAGTTTGCCTCCGTTTTTGGCCAAGCCGACCAGGTGATCCAGTTGGACTGCCGGTCGTTGGCCCATTCGTACTTCCCGCTGATGCTGGGCGACTATGAACTGCTGCTCTGCGACTCGGGCGTGCGGCATTCGTTGGCCACGTCACAATACAACAACCGCCGCCAACAGTGCGAAGCGGGGGTGCAGCTATTGCAAACGGTTTATCCCAATCTTGCCAGTCTGCGCGATGTGACCCCTGACATGCTCATTGCGCAAGCCCACCGGTTTGCGCCGATCATTTTGCGGCGGTGCCATTATGTGGTGGCCGAAAACCAGCGGGTGACCGACACCTGCCACCATTTGCAAGCCGGTGATTTTGCCAAAGTGGGCCAAAAACTCTATGAATCGCACCAAGGGTTGCAATTGGATTATGAGGTCAGTTGTGTTGAACTGGATCGGCTCGTCGATTTGGCCAAAGATGACCCCCATGTGGCGGGCGCCCGCATGATGGGCGGTGGTTTTGGGGGCTGCACCCTCAACCTTATCCGTCGGGAAGCGGTGGAAACCTTCGTTGAAAAAACTGCCCATGCCTACAAAAAAACCACGGGGATTGACCTGAAAACGTACCAGATCAGTTTGGCCCCGGGGGCTGGGCCGGCAAACTTGGGGTAAACGAGGCGATTAGTCGGCTGCTTCGGGCCCAATTTCGTTCACTTCATCCAGCAAATCTTTGGGTAAGGGCAGATCTCTGAGGTGATTGAGGCCAAAATAATCCATGAACCTCTGGGTCGTTCCATAGATCAGCGGCCGGCCCACGGCGTCAGATTTTCCCCGGATTTCGATCAGTTCCTTTTCCAACAATTTTTGGATGGCGTAATCGCAACCCACTCCCCGAATCTGCTCCACTTGGGCCTTGGTCACAGGCTGTTTATAGGCAATGATGGCGATGGTTTCCAGGGCCGCGTTGGAGAGCCGCTTCTTGGCGGTCTGCTTGAGCAATAGATTGACACTCGGCTGAAAATGGGGCTTGGTCAGGAACTGGTGGCCACCGCCCGTGGCCACTATGTGAAATGCTTGGTCGCTGGCCCGATAATGGGCCACCAAGTGCGCCAGTGCGGCTTCAATTTCGGCCATTGGGACTTCAGTGCCCAGCAGTTCGGTGAGGCAGTGCTGGATTTCGGTCCCAGTAACGGGCTGGGGAGAGCAGAAAATCAAGGCTTCTACGTTGCCCGTCAAAAAAGGGGAGATGGGTTCCATTGCGCTAAAAAATCAGAAAAAAACCGAACAGCCAGAGGAGGTTGCCCGGTGGGTAATGTAAGCTGCGCACCGATCTATCGCTTGCTGTTCTTGGCCTCGATGGAATGCTGGGTGTGGGGAACGATCTTCAATCGCTCTTTGGGGATCAATTTGCCCGTGTCAACGCACAGCCCGTAAGTTCCATTTTTGATGCGGATAATGGCGTTTTCCAACTGGGTAACGTACTTTTGAGTGCGGGCGGCCTGCTGGTTCAATTGTTCTTTTTCCAAGGAATCAGCCCCGTCCTCCAATGATTTCAATGCGTTGAGGTCGTCGCTGCCCATACCTTTGCGGGTAATGGACTCTTTTAGGTGCGCCAGATCTTCCCGGGCTTGCTTTAGTTTAGCGGTGATCAAGACTTCAAACTCTTTTAAATCGTCCTCAGAATAGCGTACTTTATCTTCTACTTTCATGTTTGGGCGTCTAATTTGAATTCGGGTGCAAAATTAGGCAAATCTGGAGCAATCCAATAGGGTGAGACGGTATATTATTGATAATTAATAATTGGGCCCGTTTGTCGATCGGCCGGTTTGTCCCAACGCAATACGCACCCGTCGGGTTGCAAGGCGCACCACCAGCCTATCCGCCACCCCTCTTCCGCCCGGGTGACTGTCCCATCAAGTTTCGGCGGCGGGTGCCGTTCCAGGTTCGCAAAAAGTAGCTTTTCCGAACGTTCAAACCCGAACCATGCCTTAGGTTGAAACGTTTCATTTTCCTTTGGTTGGTGGGCTGGGCCGTGAGCCATGCCCAGCCCACCACCATCGCAAGCCCTCGTTTCCATGTGGCACCATCCACTGGGCCGTGAGCCATGCCCAGCCCACCACCACCTACGACCTGCCCCGGGTGAGCCATGCGGCTGAGTTGGCCCGCGATGCCGCCGAGGCTGCCCGGTTGGTGAGTCGGTGGCATTGCGGCTTTTGTTCGCACGTTATTTGGTTGGTTCCCTCATCACCCCGCCACCGTCACCATGGCCAATTAACAAACCTTATGAACCGGGCTGAACCAGCAGCAAGTTAATTTTGATACCTTTGCCAATTATTGAGCAAAACAAGCCACGATCAGTGTACACATTATTGGTGCAAAGAAGGTTTTTTTGGCTGGCCATGGGCCTGTTTGCCGGCCTGATCGCCACTCGCCCAGCGCGCGCCCAAGATCTGGGGACACCGGTCGGGGCGGCAGATACGACCAAAAAAGCCAAAACTGATTCAATTAAATACGGCCCCAACACCGTATTCTTTTTTTTTGAAGACGAGCTCTACCGCAACCGGGCCAGTGCGCGCAACCCGGATACGCTGCTCCACAACCGCCACCGCTACAACGCCGTCCAAGCCAATGGCAATACGTGGCAGGATTTGGGGGTAAACGGCCAAGCTGCGGCCCCGATCTTTTACCAATTCCCCACCCAGATTGGCACCCGATCCGGCCCTTTGGTGTACGATTGGTACCAGTTGGATCCGGCCCAAGTGCCCCATTACAACAGCTACTCGCCCTTTACCGACATTGACTATGTGCAAGGGGGCAAGGGCCGCCCGCGCATCCGCATTGCCCACTCGCGCAGCATCCGGCCCAACTGGAGCTACACCCTGCACTTCCGGCGGATGGAGGCCAACCGGATTTTCAACCGGGTGGCCTACCGCAACGATGCCATCGTGGCCAATCAGACGTATGGGGCCCAGACCCGGTATTTTTCCAAGAAAGAGCGCTACAAGCTCTTGGCCGGGTTTTACCTTTATGAACACTCGGCGCGGGAAAACGGGGGCTATACTTTCAATGCCACCGGGATCGATACCCTCCGCAACTTGAACGACCTGCTGGCCCTGGAAGACACCCGCCTGCGCTACCGCCTGCTCGCCCCTGGGCAAGTGCAACAGAACGCCACCGCCCTGCCCACCGGGCGGCAAAGCAAGACCACTTTTCGGCTCTACCACCAATTTGACTTTTTCAAGGACTCGGTCAAGCGCGACAAAAACGAGCTCCAACTGTTTCACCTGATCGAGATCAGCAACTTGCGCCGCTCCTACACCGACGAACGCTGGCAAGCCAACCTTCCCTTCTACCAGCAAGTGCCTTTTGTGGTCGAGAGGCGAAGCGGCCAGATCCCCTCGGTGCCCGCCATTACCGATGGTGGCACCGTGGCCTACGCCACCAGTTTTCGGGTGACTGACAACCGGGCGGGCATCAAGGGCAAGTTTTCCGACTTTCGCTACCGCACCTATGCCCGCTACCGACAGTACAATTTCACCGCCAATTTCGTGGACTCGCTCTCTGGCCGCGATACCACCGATAAACTGGCCCTGCCCAGCGAACTGTTTGTGGGGGGGGGGCTGGACTACACATTCCGTGACAGCTCGCGCCTCGAGGTGGAACTGGAATACTTGCTGGTGCGCGACTACCGCCTGGCGGGGGCCTACTTGGGCAAGTGGTTCTCGGCCAAGTTTGAGCAGGCGTTGTTCGCCCCGGATCTGAACCAGCGCCGATCCTTCGGGACTTTTTACCGCTGGGACAATGGTTTCAAAAACACCTTTACCAACCGGGCCACTTTCAGCATCAACAATTTCAAAGTCCCCTTTTTGCCCGATTCGGTGGCCGAAATACGACTGACCCCATCGGCCAATTTTACCAACGTGACCAACTATATTTACTACGACTCCACCGGGCGGCCCCGGCAAGTCAGCCAAGATTTGCGGATGTTGCAAGTGGGCGGGGAAATCCGGGCCCATTGGCGCAATTTTCACAACGTGCTCCACATCACCTATTCCCAGCACTTGGGGGCCGATCTGGTGCGCATGCCCAAACTGATCGTCAACAACCAGTTTTATTGGGAAAAGAAGGGGCTGTTTGATGGGGTGCTGGCTTCCCAAATTGGGGTGGATGTGATGTGGAAATCAGCTTTCTATGCCAATGGCTACCTGCCCCAACTGCAGCAGTTTGTGCTGCAAGACCGCTTCCAAGTCGATAACTTTGCCGTGGTGGACGTGTTTTTCAATTTCAAGATTTCCCGTTTCATCGCTTTCCTCAAAGTGAACAACATCACCCAAAGTTTGCTCGGCAAGGGCTATTTCAACACGCCGCGCTATTTTGCCCAGCCCCGATCGCTGGAACTGGGCATCAACTGGATGTTCTTCGATTAATCCCCCAATTGAACCCCAATTGCTAAAACGGCAAAACCCCAACAAGTACCCTTGCCTTCAAACAAAGGTGAGGCCTGGAGGTGGGGGGCGTTTTCCCCGTTGTTGGCGAAGCGCACCAACGACGGGGAAAAAGGTAAACTTTATTGGTTTTTTCGTGTTTATCAGCCATGCAAGACATGGTCACAATCAATCAAGTTCCCCACGACTTGGAGAAAGTACTTCAAGATTGTTGGCACCGGCTGGTTAGGGGCGCCAATGATCCAAAGCATTCGTTTCACTGTCCCGCCATTGCCACCCTAAATGGCGCCTCCCCCGAGCTACGGACGGTTGTGCTAAGAAAAGTGATGCCACAAGAGAAAACGCTGATTTTTTACACCGATTATCGCTCTTCCAAGATTGCGCAGATCAAGGCCAATCATACAATATCTTGGTTGTTTTACGACCCAAGGCCGCGCATACAGCTTCGGCTTAAAACAGTGGCAACCATTCACTACCAGGACGAGATTTCGTTAAAACGTTGGAATGACTCGCGACCAGAAAGCAGGATGTGTTATTTGGCTGCTCCGGCCCCCTCCACAGTCATGGGGCATCCAACCGACGGCTTGCCGGAGCACCTCGACCGTGCAAATCTAACCGGAGAAAGTGTGGCCTTGGGCTACGAAAATTTTGCAGTGATCAGTAATGTCATCACCGAAATGGATTGGCTGATTCTAAACCGCGATGGGCACCGAAGGGCTCAATTCATATTTGGCGAACCGGAAGTGAAAAAGTATTGGGTAGTACCCTAGTGGCTGTTTGTCGATAAAAGCACAGGGTTGATACTTGGCTTCGGGTGGGATGCACTCATTTTAAATGGTCATGATCAATATTGAGGAACAATGAAAACCAAATGCTGCGCCTTGTGCCAAAAAGAAGCAACTGTCATGTACAGGGTGCAAATAATGAAAGGCAACCCGTGGATCTTCGTGTGCACTGATTGTTGCAACCGAGCCAAGACCCAGTCGGGCTATCGTTATGGGGGCACGTGGAAGGGCGACCGACACTAGCGCACAGCACCAAACTCAAAGGTGACAATACCTGTTGTTATCTTGCCAACGGTTGTAAAAATGCAACCCCAACCAAGAAAACCATCGAGGTGAATAGGTAGTTGAGTGGACTTCACCATCTATCCCATTAAAGCCAATCGATATGCCCAAAAGAACATCCATCAACGATGTAAAGGAACTGGCACACCTGAACGAATTGGATCGCATTGTCAAAGACAAGCGAAACGAAAAAAGATCGGACGCAAAAAAAGAACGTAGAAACCGCCATTACGTCAAAGTGTTAATAAAGCATCAGTTAAAACACATTACAAGTAGTGATCTACAAGTGGGAGAGGAAACATAACGGAGCATTAGCGGCCGATGTGGGGGCGTGGTTATTCCCAGCCGCAAT
>JAYUVL010000130.1:0-9452 GCA_043754075.1 Cytophagales bacterium
GTACTACGCCAGCGGAGTGCTCAAAAACACTACCCAATATGTGGATCATGTTCAGCACGGCCAAGCCATGGCCTACTACGACAATGGCGTGGCCGAGAGCCAGATTTACTACCGCAACGGGGTGATGTCACCCGACACAATCCGCACTTGGTACCGCAATGGGCAGTTGCAAACCGAGATCTTGAAAGACAACAACCGCTACAATGTGTTTACCAAATATGCTTCCAATGGCAATAAAACCATGGAAGGTTCCATTTTGATGCGTGAACGAACCGGTTTTTTGTCGCGGCCCAACATGGGCGCCGAAGCCGTGCTGGGGGCCGTGTTGGACGGAAAGGTGCGAGGCTACTATGAAAGCGGTAAAACTTGGTACGAACTAAATTATGCCAAAGGAAAAAAGAATGGGACCAATACTTACTATCACGAGAACGGCAATGTCAAGGAAGTGATCGTTTACCGCGACCAAGAGCAGGAGCTAAAGAGCAAACTGTACTATGAAAATGGTAAGCCCGAACTGGAAAAAGAGCTAAAAAATGGTACTCCCGTGGGCGAATGGAGCTACTACCACCCCAATGGCCAGCTAAAACGCAAAGAGCAATACGCACTCGGCAAAGTGAACGGCCCCCGATCCTCGTGGCACGCGAACGGCAAACTGGCCGCCGAGGAGCTGTTCAGCAACGGGAGCTTGACAGGAAACCAAAAGTATTTCTATGAGAGCGGAAACCCGAAAGAAGAATTTTTCTATAAAATGGGCAAGATCAACGGCGTGGTGAAATACTACCACGAAAATGGCAAACTGGCCAGCAGTGGTGCGCAGCTCAACGACCGCAAAACGGGGACTTGGGTCTATTACGATGCACAGAGCAAATTGCTCCGCACCGAAAAATGGCGCAAGGGAGAACTGGTTTCCACGGTGGAGGCTGCCAAAAAATGAAGTTTCTCGCCAAAACCGAGGCCGTTTCTTCTCCTTTTTACCCAATTTTGGGCCTCCCTCACAAGCAATGAAGAGATATTGTTAACTTTAGGGCTCAATATTAAGTTAAGTGGACAGAGAGATTCCCCCTCCCTTCATTTTTTGTTAAACCGTTCCAAGTATCTATTCGGCTTACTTCAAATCAAGTCAACTGCATGAATCGTTTCTTTAGCTTATTGTTCATGGTGCTGTGTGCCTGCATGAGTGCACAAGCCCAACCGGGCCAAGGTTATCCCGCCAAAAAAGAACCAGCTTATGTGAACAAGGCCGCCCAGAAGTTTGCCCAGTTGGGCAGCGAACTGCCCACGGCCAACTCGTTTCGCACGGCCTCGGGTGCGCCAGGGTACAATTACTGGCAAAACCGTGCCGATTACGACATCAAGGTAGAGCTGGATGACGAAAAGCAGCGCATCATTGGCCAAGAGGTGATCACTTATCTCAACAGTTCACCCGATCCCTTGACCTACGTTTGGGTGCAATTGGACCAAAACATTTTGGATAAAAACTCAGACACCTACAAGACGTCGACCAGCAAGTTGACCGACCGGATGAGCTCCAACCAGATGAACAGCATGTTTGACCGGAGCTTTGACGGAGGCCACAAGATCCAATATGTACGCGACCCGGCCACTGGCAAAGACCTGAAATACACCATTGTCAAAACGATGATGCGCGTGGACCTGCCCAAACCATTGACTAAGGGCCAAGTCCAGAAGTTGGGCATTGGCTGGGAATACAACATCAACGACCGCAACAACCCCGCCCTCCAAGCTGGTTCACGCGGGGGCTGCGAGTTTTTCGCAGGGGACGGCAACTGGCTCTATTCCATCACCCAATGGTTTCCCCGAATGGCCGTTTATGACGATTACAATGGTTGGCAGCACAAGCAGTTCTTGGGCTCGGGTGAGTTTACCCTACCTTTTGGCAATTATAAAGTGGCCATTACGGTGCCCTCCGATCACATTATCGGGGCCACTGGCGAGTGCCAAAATTATGCCCAAGTGTTGACCAAGACCGAATTGAACCGTTTTGAACAAGCCAAAACTGCGAAAAAACCGGTAGTGATAGTAACTCAAGACGAAGCCACCCAAAAAGAAAAAACCAAGGCCAAGAACAAAAAGACTTGGATCTACACCGCCCAAAACGTGCGCGATTTTGCCTTTACCAGTTCGCGCAAGCTTATTTGGGATGCCATCGGGGTCAACATTGCCGGCAAAACGGTAATGGCCATGTCTTACTACGCCAAAGAAGCCAACCCACTTTGGGGCCAATACTCCACCGAAGTAGTGGCCCATACACTGCGCACCTATTCCCGCTATTCTTTCGATTATCCCTACCCAGTGGCCATTTCGGTGGAAGCGGCCAACGGGATGGAATACCCCATGATCTGTTTCAACTATGGCCGTCCCGATACCGACGGGACTTATTCCGACCGGATCAAATACGGGATGATCTCGGTCATTATCCATGAAGTGGGGCACAATTTTTTTCCCATGATCGTCAATTCGGACGAACGCCAGTGGACTTGGATGGACGAGGGCTTGAACACTTTCCTTCAGTTCCTGTCCGAACAGGAGTGGGATCGCGCCTATCCCTCGAGCCGGGGGGCGCCGCACAAAATTGTGGACTACATGAAAGCCGACCCCATTATTTTGGAACCGATCATGACCAACTCCGAGTCGGTACAAAACTTGGGGGCCAACGCCTACGCCAAAACGGCCACGGGCTTGAGCATTTTGCGGGAAACCATCATGGGCCGCGAACTGTTCGACCATGCCTTCCGCGAGTATTCGCGCCGGTGGATGTTCAAGCACCCCACCCCCGGTGATTTTTTCCGCACCATGGAAGATGCCTCCGGCATTGACCTCGACTGGTTTTGGCGGGGCTGGTTTTACACCACCGACTACTGCGACGTGGCCATTGACAACGTGACCGAAGCACAGCTCAACACGGGCGATCCAGCCATAGAAAAGCCCATTGCCAAGGCAAAAGCAGCCGGCGATCGCGAAGAGCTTTACCAGATCCGCAACAAGAAAGACGTGGCCCAAACGGCAATTGAAGCCAATGGCGATCTGAAAGATTTTTACAACAGCTACGACCCTTACGCAGTGTCCAAGAGTGATCGGGATGCGTATGAAACGTACTTGGCCACTTTGAGCGACAAGGAAAAAGCGATGTTGAAAGATAAAAAGTTCTTTTATCAAATCGATTTCCGCAATGTGGGCGAACTGTTGATGCCCCTCATTCTGGAACTTGAGTTTGAGGACGGCAGCAAAGAAGAACACCGTATACCCGCCGAGATCTGGCGGCGCAACGACCGGGAAGTGAGCAAAGTGTTCATGACCGAAAAGCAGGTCAAGCAGGTCACGCTGGATCCATACCAAGAAACTGCCGATATCGAGATGGAAAACAACTTTTTCCCCCGGCAAAGCCAACCGAGCCGTTTCCAATTGTACAAACAATCGGGCGTGGGCCGGGGCCAAGGCACTGGTGACAACCCCATGCGCCGGCAACGGAAGGAAAACACGCCCTCTGGTGGGGGCAAATAAAGGCTGACCACGCAGGAGATTGCCAATGCTCGGAGGACCCGCCCAGCATTGGCAATCTCTGCTTTTGGCCAAGTGGGCAGACTGGATTAAACACCGGTTCCATTTTCGCCCGCCACGGCCCAATCAATTTGACGATTTCTTGGGTCAAACCAAAATTGCCCGGGGACAAAAAGCCAATCTTGCCGCTTTTCTCAGTCATTTGGCAGCTACTCGCTGGCCGTCGTTTGGCGCTCTGCCGATCTCATTCCCATTATTTTGGGCCTCGGGTTTTTCTGTTCTCGCGTATCTGATTACTTTTACAAAAAACTTAACCAATTAGCGCATGTACAACGAACCAATGTTGAAAGACAACGCCTTAGCGGGCAAGACCATCCTGGTAACTGGCGGAGGAACCGGACTGGGTCGGTCAATGAGCAAATATTTTCTGCAATTGGGGGCCAATGTGGTGATTGCCAGTCGCAAACTGGACGTGATCCAGACTGCCGCCAACGAGCTGATGGCCGAAACTGGGGGACAAGTCTTGGCCGTCGAGTGTGATGTGCGCGACTATGCAAGTGTGGAGCGCACCATTGCCGTCACATTGGAGCGGTTTGGCCGCTTGGATGTCCTGCTCAACAATGCTGCTGGCAATTTTATCAGCCCCACGGAGCGGTTGTCGCACAAAGCGTTTGATGTCGTGGTGGGAATTGTGCTCCAAGGCTCTTACAACTGTACCTTGGCCGTGGGCAAACACTGGATTGCCCAAAAACAGCCCGGCACCATCCTCAACATTGTGACCACTTACGCCTGGACCGGGTCGGCCTACGTGGTGCCATCTGCCTGTGCCAAGGCGGGCGTGCTGGCCATGACCCGCTCGCTGGCCGTGGAATGGGCCAAGTACGGCATTCGCTCCAATGCCATTGCCCCCGGTCCTTTCCCGACCAAAGGGGCTTGGGATCGGCTGTTTCCCAAGGCGCTGCACGCCATGATGGACGTATCGACCAAAGTGCCACTCAAACGGGTGGGCGAACACCAAGAACTGGCCAATTTGGCGGCCTATTTGGTTTCGGATTACAGTGCCTACATGAACGGCGAAGTGGTCACGATCGATGGCGGCGAATGGCTCAATGGGGCGGGTGAGTTCAACTACCTCGAGTCCATCTCCGGGCCCATGTGGGACGAGATCGAGCTGGCCGTGCGCGGAGCCAACAAAAGAAGCTAAAAAGTACAACTGGGCTGGGTGTCAACTTTGATCCGGGGCCAGTCAGCAACGAGCGGCGGTTTGTCGCTGGTCGCTGGCTGGCCCCGGCCCTGTCTGGTCGCTGCGCCCAACCGACAACATCATCGATCCCATCCTTCCACCTTTTGGCATCATTTTGCTTGTTGCATTATTTTGTCATCCCGATTTCTAACCCCTTGCCATGAAGTATTTGTTCCGCTGCTTGTTGTGCTTCCCCATCCTCATCACCCATCTAAGCTTGGCCCAGACGACCAAATCGCCCAAACGCGAATTTCGGGCCGTCTGGATTGCCAGTGTGGCCAATATCGATTGGCCCTCCCAGAAAGGCCTGCCCGTGGAGCGGCAGCAACAGGAGTTTGTCCACCTGCTGGATCACCACCAACGGACAGGCATCAACGCCGTGATAGTGCAGGTGCGGCCCGCCACCGACGCTTTTTATTACAGTGCCAAAGAAATGTGGTCGGAATGGCTGACCGGCAAACAAGGGGCAATGCCCGCCCCCTATTACGACCCGTTGCAATTTATGGTCGACCAGGCTCACCAGCGGGGCATGGAGTTCCACGCCTGGCTGAATCCTTACCGGGCCATGTTTGATGCCGACTCTGGCCAAGTCCACCCCGACCACATTACCAACCGCCAACCCGATTGGTTTATTAAATATGGCAAAAACAAGGTGTTCAATCCCGGTATTCCCGAAGTGCGGGCCTACATTACCGATATCGTGACCGACATTGTGCGGCGATACGACATCGATGCGGTGCATTTTGACGATTATTTTTATCCCTATCAAATCAAAGATGTCAAGTTTGAGGATGAAGCCACCTACAAACTGCAAGGCCAGGCCTTTGCCAAAGTGGACGATTGGCGGCGGGACAACGTCAACCGATTGATCGCGGACTTGGCCAACGGCATCCGCCAAACCAAGCCCTATGTCAAGTTTGGGATCAGCCCGTTTGGGGTGTGGCGCAACCAATCGGTCGATCCGGCCGGCTCAGCCACCCAGGGCGGGCAAACCTGCTATGACCACCTGTACGCCGACGTGCGGCTATGGCTCCAAAAAGGTTGGATCGATTACATCGCGCCCCAAGTATATTTTAGCACCGGGTTTGATAAAATTCCTTATCAAACCTTGGTCGAGTGGTGGACCAAAAACAGCTACGGCAAGCACCTGTACATCGGGCAGGGAACCTACAAGATCAACCCCAAGGGCACTGATCCAAATTGGGCCGACCCCTCACAAATGCCCCAGCAATTGCGCTTAAACCGCAAATGGAACAACATCCACGGCAGTATCTATTTCAGTTCCAAGTCACTGACCCGCAATCTGGGCAATTTCCGTGATTCGCTGGTGCTAGATTTCCACCGCCACCCGGCCTTGGTTCCCGCCATGCCTTGGAAAGGACAAACTACCCCACTGCCACCGCGCCACGTCGAAGTATTTGCGGCCAAACAGGGCGTGCTGCTCAAATGGGAACGACCGGGCAAGGCCAAAGAAAGTGCCGAGGCGGCGTATTACGTCATCTATCGGTTTGCCGAAAATGAGCCGACCAACTTGGAGGATGCCAGCCGGATCGCGGGGGTCTGGCGCGGTCAGGGCACGGCGTTTGTGGATCGGAATGTGCCCAGCAGCGGCCACTACACTTACGTGTTGACGGCAGTGGACCGGCTGCACAACGAAGGCAAACCGTCGGCCCCAGTGAAACTTTACTACCACCTGCCCGGCACTTGGACCGACTTTGTCCAAGTATTGGCCCGGGCCTACATCGGGGCCAAAAAACCAAAAAAGTAATCGGAGGACCAATAAAAAGGGCTGACCAATTGGCCAGCCCTTAGCGTGAAAATTAGGTGATTCGTAATCAGTGGCGAGTACAGGCAAACCAATCGGTAGCGTAATCTGCTGAATTAGATAATACTGGGCAATCTGTTTAGTGAAACAACGTCCAGACAAGTTAACTGGACAAAAGTAAAAGCAATTTTCGCCCTTGACAATATAACGAAAGTTATTTTGGATATACTTTGTTAAGGGCCTCGGTCCGGTTTTGGACTTGCAGTTTTTCGTAAATTTTGTGGATCTGCTGTTTGACGGTGCCAGTGGTGGTGCCCAATTGATCCGAAATTTCTTTGTAGAGCAATCCCCGTGACAACAAATCCAAGATTTCCTGCTCGCGGGGAGTGAGCCCAAAATCAGCGGGCAGGTTTGGGGCGAGGATTTTTCGGAACGAACCGATCACCCGACGGGCAATGGCCGCACTCATGGGCGATCCGCCGTCGTACAGATCGCGCAGGGCCTCCAAGATTTTGTGGGGCGGGGCCTTTTTTAACAAATAGCCCGTTGCGCCGGCAGCAAGGGCCGAAAATATCTGTTCATCGTTTTCATAAACGGTGAACATCATAAATTGGATCATGGGAGCGGCATTGCGGATTTGCCGCACGCACTCGATGCCGGTCATACCAGGCAGGTTGATGTCCATGATCACAATATCGGGCTTTTCCCGGAGCAGCCCTGGCACTGATTCTTCCCCCTCTTCGTACGCCGACACAAAGGTGAAGCCCGGCGATTGCTCGATCAGCAAGCGCAGGGCTTCCCTAATGTCGGGAATGTCTTCTACAACACTAACACGGATATTAACCATAGGTGGAAAATAAAGTTATTTTTGGATCATCGGCAAACTAACTTTAGTTAGACGGAGCAGTCAGCACGATGGTCGTGCCGCCATCGCTTCGCAAATCAAAGGTACCCCGGATGTCGATCATCCGCTGTTCCATATTGCGCAGCCCGTTCCCAAACTTACGGCCCGTTGGTTGGGCCATGCCTTTGCCATTGTCGCGGATCTCGATCTGCAGGTGGCCATTCAATTTGATGGCAATGGTTACGTGATCGGCTTGGGCATGCTTGACCACGTTGTTCACCGCTTCTTTGACCGTGAGGTAGATGTTGCGGCGTTTTTCGCCGGTGATGGCCAACGCCGGGATGAGCTCAGCAATCTCAAATTTATAGTTGAGCCCCGCATTTTCCAACTGGGTGGCGGCTTGTTGGCGGATATAGGCCACCAAGTTGTCCAATGTATCGTTCTGGGGGTTCATGGACCAGATGATGTCGTTCATTTTATCCACCAAATCGCTGGCCAAGTCTAATATCCGCCCAGTAGTGATTTTTGCTTGGGGGGCTTGTACCTGAGCCGCCAGCCGATTGCCCAGAAACATGATGGAGGTAAGCCCCGACCCGATGTCGTCGTGCATTTCGCCGCTGATCCGGCGACGTTCACTTTCCTTGCCCTTGGCCACCGCTTTGTAAAGCTCAAAAGCTTCGCGCTCCCGTTCAAATTTGAGGTTTTCTTGCGCTTGGATTTTCTCGGCAATGTCAAGGCGATTTTTATAGGCAATGGCAAATGAAAAGCAGATCAGTTCAATGCCAATGCCCATTAAAAAGTAAAACAACGGCTGGTTTAACGGCAAGGCCAAGTGATGGACCCACGTTTGGTTGTTTGACGTGAGCAAGGCGACCAAGCCAAACGCGGCGATTGCTACTCCCCCGCTGACCACATAATAACCAATCGGGTTTTTGAGGCGCAAGATGATGATGGAGGAAAAAACAGTGGCAACGATGAGTAACAGGCGGGTCGCGTCCCAAATGAGCCAGCGCAAGGGGAAATAGGCATCGCCGGCTGATATTAGGCCAGCGTCGATGAAAGCGTAAAAAAATTGAAAATAGGTGGAGAACACAAAATAGAGGTTGAGCCACGGGGCATTTTTTTTGAGATCCAATATGTGCCGCACAAATGGGAAGTACAGGGCATAGGCCGCCACTGGCAGCATATTGTTCAAATAGGAGTAGAACCACGGGCTCCGAGCCAGCTCAACCGAGGCCAGCCCAAATGCTTTGAAGGTAAAATAGCCCAAGAAGCAGGCCACATACCCAGCGTAATAGGCATAGGCCATTGACTTGACCTGAATCGCTTTGGCCACCACATAGGAGAACATCATGAACAGCATGCCCATGAACGTGAGCAGATAGGGCAAAAAAGTACTCTGTTGAACGATATGCTGATAGAAAAAATAGTCGACAAAGCGTTTGGGGATCAACACCGGGACAAGATCGAGGGCATAAAGTTTGCGGGGCTCCACCTCCACTAAAAAGGAGGCCTGTTCGCCCGGCTGCAGGGGAAGGGCGAACAATTCCACTTCCAAAAAGGCATTGAACGGGCGCAAACTTGACGCAACGACCGCACTTTGCCCGTTTAGGCCCTGTTCCCATACTTTTACCGTTTCTTGGGGGCCAAGGTACAGGTACATCGTATCGGGGATAGCTCGGTTGTTGAGGACCCCAAACCGGAGATAATAGCGGTGAATCAGGTGCTTGCGTGGGGGATGGCTGGCCAAGTACTCCCCCAAATCGATGAATGTACTGGTTTCCAATGGTTTGTTTAGTGCGACCGTCCCACTGGAATCGACCTGCAATTCAGTGTAGGGACTGATTACCAGATAGTTGGTGATAGTAGATAAGCGTACTGGTGGCTGCTGCGCCAAAGCCAACCCAGAAACGCCTGCCCAAATGAGTAGGGCCAAAAAAATCCGGTAGATTTTCATTTTTCACTAATTACCAGCAAGCTAGCCCATTTTTATGAGCTGTCAAAACTTCGCTGGTGTTTGGGGGCCTCCATATCGGTAATTTTTACATTTCGCAAAATTCAATGTAGTGGCCATCCGGATC
>JAYUVL010000131.1:0-4669 GCA_043754075.1 Cytophagales bacterium
GTTTGGCTTCAATGGTTTCAGCCGGTACCTGGACGATCTGTCGGACGAAACCGCCCAAGCCGGCCAAGTTTGGGCGCAGAAAAACTTGGCCATGCTGCAGAGCTATCGGCCCGCCGACCAGACCAAGAGTCAACAAGCTTCGGCCCAGGTTTTGGCCTGGTATTTTGAAGAGGTGGAACTGGGCAAGAACTTTGACCGCTATGGCTATCCCCTCAACCCCATTGATGGGATCCACCTGGCCCTGCCCAATCTGATGGTGCGGACCCACCAGATTCGCAACTTGCAAGATGCCGAAAGTTACCTGTCCAGACTGGGCGGTTTTGAGAAAAAGCTCGGGGATGCCTTCCGCATCATGGGCCTCAACAGCGAACAGCAAGGCGCCTGGCCCTGCGAATTAAAGGCCAAGGTGCGCCAACAGGTGGATGAACTGGTGGCCGACCAAACAGTGGCCAAGGCCCTCATCAACGATTTTCAGACCAAGATCGGGCGGATGGTCGGGGCCAAGTCCATTACGCTGGAAGCACGGGAAGAGCTGATGGTCGAGGCCAACTTGGTGGTTTACCACTCGGTGTATCCGGCCTACCTCCGACTGACCAACCGCTTGGACTCTCTGGAATGCCAGCAAGGATCTGCCGTCCGTGACAGCTTGACCCAACTGGGAACCGTGCCGCAGGATCCTTATTACGGTTATTTATTGCACCGGCACGCCGCCATTCCGGTGTCTATCCCCATTGACCCCGAAGCCATGTTTGCCAAGGGTATGCGGGACGTGGCCGAGTTGGAGGATTCACTACAAAAAGTGGCGGGCCCGCTTGAGCACCGGGGCTTGCCACCGCTCGCTTGGCTCCGGGCCCAAGCCCGCAGCGTGGACCAGGCCTGTGCCGATAGCTTGACCCAAAAAGTAGCTTTTTTGGAAAAAAACTTGGTCGGCTTGTTTGAAACGGCCCAAGCACTGAGGGTGAATGTCAAGGATAAACAAGCTTTTGACTCGCTTGCTTGCCCTATGCCCGAGGCTTTCCCGCTCACTTTGGATCCGAATGTGACCCAGCCCGCGACCTATGAACTGGTTTTTGGCCAACCGTCGGCCCGGCCCCAAGAATATTTGGCCAAGGCGGCCCAAGATGTCTTTCCGGGCTATTTATACCAGAAACAAGTCCAAGCAGGGCTCAAACAACTGCCCACTTTTCGCCGCAATATTGAGTTTACTGCTTTTGCCCAAGGCTGGCGGGCCTATGTTTTACAAGTGTTGGCCGAAGAAGGTTTTTTTGACCAGCCAGAAGATCGATTGGGCCTTTTGCACCTGCAATTGGTACAGGCCAGTTGTTTGGTGGCAGACTTGGGCTTGCATTCCCAGCTATGGCCCCGGAGCGAGGCTTTGGGGTACCTTCAAGCCCACACCGCCCTGACCGATGCCGAAATCAACTATTTGATTGACCGAATGCAGGTATATCCAGCAGAAGCCACCGCTTGGCAAGGCGGGTTGGCCGCTCTGCTCCACCTCCGCCAACAGGCCAAATTGGCTTTGGGGAATGGGTTTGATCTGCGTGAGTTCCACGATGCTATCCTGCAAACCGGCAACGTGCCCCTACCCGTGCTCTCCCAAGCGGTAGCCGACTACATTGCCCATGTAAAGCGAGAAATGGCAGGCGGGAAATAACTCCGAATGGCTTCACTTTGCTAGGAAGTGTGCAGATCTTTGCCAGAGCGCCAATGGTGGAGGGTATTTGCTGGGCCCGAGGTGGCGGCTTAAGCGTGAAATTTTTCCAGCTCAACGGCCAGCCGCGACCAATCTTTTTGGCTCAACAAGACAATGCTCACGGGAGGGTAGGGGAGTACCCGTGCCGCCTGCCGCACGTTCAGGCGCAGTTCGCGGGTGAGGCCATAGTTGTGGGTAACCAGTTCATAATTCTTGAAATCGCTTTTTAGGATCTCGATCGTGCTGCGCTGCACCCGCATTAAGAACAGCGGGATCAAGTAATAGTATTTGGCCACCAGTTTGCGATCGCTGACTTCAAACGAACAGTAGGCCGGCTTGCTGATGTAGATAGCACCCAACAGCAAGACAAGGTAGGCAATCAGGAAAGATGCCCGCCATTGGAACGGCAAGGGGATCTGGTCCCAGAAAACCAGTAACAAGACGGGCAGGCCAAAGGCAATGCCCATTGCCAAATTGAACCAGCGTACCCGCGAAAGATTATGGATGGTCATGGCATGTCAAAGTTGGTAAAAACTGGCCAAAGGTAGTGCTTGGCCTCCACTGTTGCGCTTGGAGAATGTCCGATGGGCTTCTATTAACGAAAAAAGCGAGGTGGCTGGCCCATTTGCCACCAGTTAACTTTGGGGCAAAACTTACTTTTGTCAGGTTGAGTGCCAAATTGCCATTTGGGCCAACCAAATAAAGTTCCTATCTTCAACCCCGGATCACCTAATTTTTTTGACAATGAACCCCAGGCATGGATGTTTGACCGTCTTATTGGCCTTTACTTTGGCCGGGGCTTGCCGTGCCCAATCGAACGGGAGCATGGAAGGTTTAGCGAACTGGCAAAAGATAAACACCGCTTTCCGGGAATTGTTGGGCCAGGTGCAAGCCTTTTATGATCAGGGCAACTTGGACAGCGTGGCCCACTTGTACGAGGCCCAGTGCTTGCTGATGATCATTGGGCCACGTGGGCTGATCCAAACTGCCGATGGTGGGCTGGCCATTATCGGGACCACCACCGTGGCCAGCCGCTTTGCGCGGATAGTGCTCGTCAAGCTCTCGGCCACTGATTTGGCCAACTTGGCCAACCAATGCCAAGCCCTTGGCCTGTGCGATTGAGCAACTTGAATCAGGAGGGAAACCTTTGTTTTTCTCGACTTAGGCCGCCTGCCCTTCAACCTCCGAGTTCTTCAGGAAGACGGAGGTCAATCGGTAAACTTCCTACTTTTTTTGGGAAAGTCTGATTGCCAGTTCGGTGACCCAAAACCCTTGTTGGGCCTCGATTGCCCTTCCGATCGGCCTGGCCAGACGGAAGGGCAAGGTGTTACTCAAATCACTTATTCTTCGTAGTAATAGCCAAAAATAATTCCCATTTCATCTTCACTGGTGAGGCCGAAACTGATGGTGCGGTTGGTGGTGTTGTTCCAAGTGATCTCTGAGGTAAGCCCTTCGTTGGGGTTGAGCACCAACGGTTCGGGGAAGTTTACTGTTTCGGGGTGTTCCCAGTCGGTGGTGGAATAGACCAACTGGCCATTGCGGAGGCCGCCCGCAATGCGGATCACAAACTGCGTACCGAGCTTGTGCATGTGTGAGGTGAGGGCCACGATGCGGGTGCGCTTCTGGACGCGAAAAGTGCGGGAAATCGTCGTTTTCTGGTTCGGCGGTAAGGTGATGTTGGTGTTGGACCAGTTCAGCGGCCTGACCACGTTGCGCACTTGGGCGCGGGGCACCGTGTAGAAGTTCATACTGATCTCGCCGGGGATGGTGCTGCGGGTTTTGTTCACATAATGGGAGTTCATGTCCAGTGCGGCATTGGCGGGGAGCAGCAGTGCTGTGCCCTCGGGAAACGTATATTCAGTCTCTTGGGCCTGTGACACTGCGTACATCACATGGTAGGGCATCGAGAGCACTGCCGCAATATTGAGCTGGCCGCTGGGCAAGCGCAGATCACGTATCATGTCCAAGCGTGGGATGGAAATGGCGGGCGTATTGTCGGCAAAGGTATAAGCCACCATGTGATGGCTGCCGGGGCGCATTTTGATCGCATAGCGGTTTACATAGACATCTTCGGTGTTGCCCACGCGCTTATAGACAAAAAATTCCCGCTCAAAATTGCCCGGGACCTCAAACTGGGCCACGTTGAGCTGCAACCCTTGGCCGGGGGCCGGGGCGGGCAATGGCTCGAACTTGGTAACGGCAATGAGGGTATCTTCCAGCACCTTGGTGTCCACCACTTCACCCTCGCGGGGGGCGCCTGCCTCAATCCAGCGGCGGATGAACTCGATCTGCCCGTTGGTCAGCGGGGGGCGGCCCAGCGGCATTGGGTTGCCGTAATTTTTGCCCCCGTGGTGGCGGTTGTCCACTACCAGCTTGTGGTAGAGCAAACTTTCCTGCGCTTTGTATGGCCTGACCCGCACCAGGCCGTCCGTCTTGGCGTTCTGATTGACCGATGCCACATTGATCAGGTTGTCGTAAGCCTCGGCCGCCGTTAAGATCAACCGGTGCTGGTTGAAGCCCGGATCGGTGGCTGCGGCATGGCAACCGGAAGTTGCGCAGTTTTGGGCAAAAATATCATTGGCAATGACCTGAAAAGTTTCGGGGGCCACTTCCTTGTTTTGACAAGAATGAAGCATCAACGAGCCAGCAATCAGGCCACTACCCGCCAGTAACAATGGATAAAAGAAGCGCATGAAAATGAACCAATTAGTGTAAAAGATGAAAGGCAAATCGAGGACACAAAAATAGGCCAAAACTTCTGTTTTGTGGTTGTGCCAATGGAGTGGCTGGTTGGCCTTCCGCCCGCATCACCTAGACAGCCATTTTGCCCCCAAGGTTAAGCAAGCCTCAACAAAATGCCACGGCTCAAAATCGCTGGCCAACCCTATTTCCGGTTGGGCGGTCGGGTCAACCGTGATTTTCCAGAGGCCCATGTTCTGGTCCGGGTTCAGGGTGGGCAAATGCCGCCAGCAC
>JAYUVL010000132.1:0-12241 GCA_043754075.1 Cytophagales bacterium
CTTTTAAAAGCGTGTGCCTTTCAGAAGTAATGGTATTTGTTTCCTTATAGTCACTTATGCTTGATGCAACTAAGTTCAAAGTCTTTCTTTCACGAAAAGAAAGGAAGTTTGCGACACTAAATTCTAGTAACATAATTGCTTTTGTTTTGAGATTATTTCGCAAAAATAAGCATTAAAATTGAATAAATGCCAAATAGTGAGACTATTTCTCAAAATATTGATTTTTATCTTTTGTGTCCTTTGGGTGAATGGTTTTAATTCCCGAACTATTTTGACCGTTGCACTTTCTTAATACGCTTGCCACCAACATCGGGGGTAGGGGAAGTGGGGTGTTCCGCGTCTATACCGCGACCAAGTTGACTTTCAAGTCGGTATCTTCGCTGTATTCCTCGCCGCTGTCCCGCATGTCCACATCGTTGGCCTTGTAGTACCAGTTGACTTCTACTGATCCGCCCTGTTCTTTCTCGTAAGTTTCCAGCCGGTCAAAGATTTCCAGAAAACGGCGCGAAGTGCTGGTGTTAAAATAGGTCATCCGAAAATTGAGTTGGATGGTTTGGTTGGGACTCTGGAGAAAGCGGTTCAACCAATCGAACGCAGGCTGATAGAACTCGAGTGTATATTCATGGTAAGACTCTCCAGAGATATTGAGCACGCCCGTTCCTGCGTTGAAGTCGATTTCAGGAATGAAAGTATCGGCTTTAATGTGAAAGTTTTCCATAAATCGCTATTCTACAGTAGGTAAGTTTTTGCTAATCTTTACAATAAAAGTAAGAAAGGAGTGCTGTTCATCGACCTCTTCCAATTGGCAGCCGATCGGGTTGCCCGATTTTCGCACGATGTCGATCAGACCTACGTTGGCCCCGGTGGTATGCTCGCGCTGGGGTTGGCGGCGCTGTTCTTTATAAAATCTTTTTCGGCCTTCTTCGTCCATGGCGTTGATCAGGTCGCAGCGCTGGGCGATTTCCGGCCCATTGGCAGCCACTATCATGTTGCCCGAACAGACCACATACTCATGCTCGCTCTCCCCGACGGTCAAAATCCCGACCCCAACCTCCCGACCATCCTTTTGGGAAAAAGATTTGGTGGCCGAATAATGGTAAATATTTTGGGCCAACTCAACCACCAATCCAAAAAGTCGCTTGGCAACCACCTCGCTGTTGGGCCGGCGCCGCAAGCTCAAACCGATTAGGGTAAGCATGTCTTGTGACACCATGCCTTGAAAGGACAAATGAATATGGTTGATATACAGCTCTTTATAAAATTGCAGCTCACTAAACTTGTGCTCCATGATGTTCGTTTGGCAGGATGAGGAAATGGCGCCACTCTATTTTTTTTGAAAATTAGCAAATATTGGGCAATTTTATGTATCCAGTACTTGGTTTATGACAATTTCACTGGTTTGGCGTGTAAGGTGTCGGGGCAAATTGTCAGTAATTCGGCCACCGTTTTTCCCGAAACCGGATGGCAAACGTGAGCAGCAATTTCTGCCAATGGGGCCAGCACAAAATGCCGGTGGGCCATTTCGGGGTGGGGAATGGTCAAGGTCGGGGTGGCCATCACCTCATTACCAAAGAAGATCAGGTCAATGTCAATGGTGCGGGCGGCCCAGCGCACTTCCCGGATCCGCCCCAAGGTTTGCTCAATGGCGAGCACCGTTTCTAGCAAGGCTTGGGGTGGCAAGTCGGTGGCAATGGCCAAGGCTTGGTTCAAGAAAACCGGCTGATCGGCCAGTCCCCACGGGTCGGTTTCATAGAGGGCCGAAGTTTGGAGCACTCGCCCGGCCAAGCGGTCGATGGCGGCCCGGGCTTGGGCCAGTTGTGCCACCCGATCCCCCAAATTGCTGCCCAGCAAAAGATACGCAGTGGTCATAGGTGGCGCGAAGGTTTGAGCTTTCCCCGAAGGCTGCGCTCATTTACCCGCAAAATAGCAATGGAAATAGTTAAACAAAAAATGTTATATTTACCTGTCAGTACGGATGCCGCTTGGGCAGCTTGGGCTTCAACTTCTTTTTTATTTACACAATGGCTTCCCTGAACCGATTGCAAACCGATGGCAACGGCAACATCCAAGTGGTGGATGTCGCCAATTCCACCATTACGATCAATACTGCCGACAATGCTGCGCTCTATCAGTTGATTGATGAAATAAAAGCACTCCACAATGACGGTAAAATACTGCATTTATTGGTATTGGCCACCACCCGAGATCGTTTGAAAGGCTCGTCCTCACCGCTGGAGGGCGAACCGTTCTGGCCCACGGTGTTGGCCCAGCACGGTCCCAGTCCAGAGGATTGGCGGCCCTATTACGACGATAAAATCAGCCAACTGCTCATGGACTACCATAAAGTGTCAGGGTTCAGGGTCGAGGCCCTGTTTGTGGACGGGTGGGATGTGGCCAATGAACTGGACATTGTCAGTGAGATCAAATCGGTGCTGCGCCGCAAAACCGTGCTGGTGGTGGACGGCATGGCGTTGGATTTTGCCGAGAACCGAACCTTGGCCAAACTGTTTGATGAAGACGAGATTGGCGGCTGCCTTGTACCCATTTGGCAAGAACACGACGCAAAGCTGCAAACCCACCTCCAATCCAAGGCTTTTGGCGTATTTTCGCACTTAAATACCTTGTTCCATAAGAAGTTTCACGTTTCGTGTGTGTTTATCGAACTGGCCGTGCCCACCAAAGAGCTGCTCTTCCGGCGATTGACCAACATTGCTACCAAGCATTTGGCCCTTCAACCCGAAAAGCGCATCAAATTTGGCCAGTTGGCCACCGAGCAAAGAGCCGATATGGCAAGTAGAATATTAAATTTTCCTACGCTATGATCGTCACTTTTTATTCCTACAAAGGTGGAGTGGGCAGAACCCAACTGGCAGTCAACGCGGCCAGTTACCTGTGCCATTACCAAGGCAAAAAGGTGCTGATGATCGATTGGGACCTGGAAGCCCCCGGGCTGCACTATTATTTCAAGAAAGACAAGAGCGAGATCAACAAGGGCCTGATCGAACTGTTTGGCGAGTACCAGAAACTGGCCCGGGGCTCCAAACCCTTGACCGAAGAGGCCCTGCCCTTTTTTGATGAATCCTACCTGATCAATTTGGCCCGTTCCGAGCGGAGTGGCGGCCAGATCGACTTGATCGCCGCCGGTAAATACGATGACCAGTACAGCTATAACGTGAGCAAGTTTGACTGGTTTGATTTTTATGAAATGCTTGACGGCAAAGCCTACATTGAGTTTATCAAAGAGAAACTCAATGCGCTGGACTACGACTACGTGTTTATCGATAGCCGCACCGGAATCAGCGATTACTCTGGCATTTGCAACATCCAAATGCCGGAGCTCAACGTGTTGGTCATTGCCCCGACCAACCAAAACTTCGAGGGGTGTTGGCGGGTGGCCAATAGCATTGTCCAGTCACCGTATGTGACCAGCGGGGAGTTTAGGAAACCGTATATCTTGCCCATTTTGTCGCGCTTGGATCGTGGATCCGAAAAAGCTGATTATTGGATCGGGCGGTTCAAAAGTGAATTTGAAATATACATTCAGCAAATCAGTATTTTTTTGTTGGATCTACAAGAAAGAAACCGGGTGTATATCCGCGACACTGAGTTCAATAACATCGTGACCAACTCGGTGGATGAATATATCAGTAGCACCATGCTGGAATACAACAAGGTGTTTTCCACGGGCGAAAATATCTTGTTCAATGAGCAAGCCGAACGGATTTCAACGGCTTCGCTTTCCAAGAACTACGAAAACATTGCTACCCGGATCCGCTATTTCAATTTGGACTACAACGGCGAAAGCAAAGAAACCGATTTCAATAAAGTGAGTGAAAAAATTCGCAGTCTGTTGAGCAACAATGAGATCAAGAAAGCCCTAAATCAGCTCACTGATAGCAAGTATCTCAATGCCGATGAGCGGAGCCTGCTTATCTTGCTCCGGTCACGGTTCAATAATTTGGAAAACAGCACCAAAAAAGCAATCATTTCATCTGCCGAATACAACTTGGAGGTAAACCGGATCATTGTGGGCATTTTGGATCTATTGGAAGGAGTGGGCCGGGGCAACAAGAATTTGGCAGGCTCAAGCTAACCAATTGCCACTCTACATGGGAGGCCACCAACCAAGAAAGGGCTCTTTTTAATGATCGTTCGTTAGTACAAAAACTAGCTTTTATGCTCACCACAATAATTCCATTTGCCATTTTGCTAGCTGGCCTCGCCAACATCGGGCTGGCCCAGCCGCCCCCCGAGACGGACATCTATTTGGCCGATCTGGCCATCAGGCGGGGCAAGATCAATATTTTGCCGCCCGAAAACGTGACCAACCGACCGGGCTATGACAACCAGCCCAATTTTTTGCCCAATGGTCAAAGTTTTTTCTATACCGCTTGGCAAGCCGATGGCCAGACCGATATCTATCAATACAATCTCAAAACCAAGACCGCCAGCCCGCTCACCCGCACCAAGGAAAGTGAATACTCCGCCGCACTCACGCCCGACGGGCAATGGTTTTCCACCATCCGGGTGGAGGCTGATGGCACGCAGCGCCTGTGGAAATTTCGGTTGGCCGATCCCGGGCAGGCCACGTTGGTGTTGGAGCAGCTCAAACCAGTGGGCTATTATGTGTGGCAAGGCGCCGATCAGTTGGTCCTGTTCGTTTTGGGAGAGCCCAACTCGCTCTATGTGGCCGATGCCAGCACCGGCCAAGCGACTCAGCTCGCGAGTGGCGTAGGGCGTTCGTTCCACCGCATTCCGGGCGACAAGTACGGGGTCAGTTTTATCCACAAAATATCGGCACAACAGTGGGTGATTAAGCGGATCGATCTGCGCACCCGACAAATTACCCCATTGATCGAGGCCTTGCCCGGTTGCGAAGACTTGGCTTGGGCCAAGAATGGCACCATTCTGCTGTCAAAAGGGAGCAAAATTTACCAGAGTCGCCCCACCGTGGAGCGTACTTGGGCCGAAGTGGCCGATTTTGGTGCGCTGGGCATCAACCAAATCACGAGGCTGGCGGTGAATCCCCGGAGCAAAAAACTCACTTTTGTGGCGAGCAAATAAAGGTCAGTCTTCCAGGGCATTGGTAATAAAAGTGTTTTTGAGCAGCAGCCAAGCCAAGAAAAACAAGATGGCCCAAATCAAATAAACTTGGTAAAAATCTTTGGTGTCGCGATATCGCGATTCTTTGATTTCTGCTTTTTCATAGCGGTTGATCCGATCAAATACTTCTTCGAGGGCTTGTTTGTCGGTGGCCCGGAAATACTGCCCCTCGCCGATTTCGGCAATCTTGCGCAGCGTGCTCTCATCCATGCTATTGTCCACATAGCGCGGGCGGCCGAACAAGTCTTGGCCAAACGGCACTTTGCCCTCTTTGCCCACGCCGATGGTGTAGATTTTGCAACCGTAGGCAAAGGCCAACTCCGCCGCCGTGATGGGGTCAATGCTGCCCGCGGTGTTTTCCCCGTCGCTCAGCAGGATAATCACTTTGGACTTGGAATCCGACTCGCGCATCCGGTTTGTTGCCACGCCCAGCGCACTGCCAATGGCCGTGCCCCGGTTTTGGATCATGTCAAAATTGATTTCTTGGATGTAGTTTTTGAGCAGCGCATAATCGGTGGACAGCGGGGAGAGCGAATACGCATCGCCCGAAAAAACCACCAGTCCGATCCGGTCTTGAAACCGGCCCTCAACAAATTTGCGCGCCACTTCTTTGGCCGCCTCCAATCGGTTGGGCCGGAAATCCTCGATCTGCATCGACTCCGAAATGTCCAAGCAAAGGATGATATCGATGCCTTCAGTCCAGCGTTCCACTTTTTCATCCGAGACTTGGGGGCGGGCCAATGCCACTAAGACCAACGACAATACCAACACCATCAGCAGGCTGGGCAAATGGCGCAGGACGGCCCAGGGACTGCTCACTGCTTCACGTTCAATAATGGCAATCTCCAACTTTTGCCGCCGCCCGATGTGGATAAACCAACGCAAAATGTAGAGCAATGGCATAAACAAGATGGCGAACAAATAATAATCTTGGTAAGGCTTGGCTCCCCACTCGAATTGCTCGAAAGTAGCGGGCAAAAACCATTTGATGTCTAGCCAATCAAGCATTGCGCACCTCCCCTATTTGTTGTTGGTAAGCATTTTCAGCAAATTTTCGCAAGATCAGCAATGCCTGCTGGGGCGCTTCACTGTCCACATGGCCATAAATGACCCGGTCGATGGTTTTGAGCGAATGGATCATCTGCTCATCTGGAATGGTTTCGGCCATTTCTTTGGAAGTGAAACTGGTGTACGGTTTGCCGTGCAGCCCTTGCAAATAAGTTTTCCAAACGGCCACGGCGTGTTCCATCATGGCGCTGTCTCGGGTATTGTTTTGCCGATCAAATTCGGCCAAAAAGCGTTCGTAGCGCCGTTTCATGCGCTGGAGGCGGAACGAGCGCCGGATCCGCTCACCAAATACAAAGTAGATCCCCAGGGCGACCAGCAATACTGCCCCCAGTCCCACACCAATGAGTGGGTAATTGATCCCCCGGGGCACTTCCATATAATTGGCGTGGGCTATCAACTGATCCGGACCGGGCGAGTTCAATACCGTGAGGGCCAGCCGGATGCTGTCATCCGTGCCGGCCACGAGTGATGTATCGGTGCCCGCCAGCACCATCACGGGCAGGGCCAGCCGTTGGATGCTATCACTGTCAAAGGTGGTCAGGGTGTACACCGCGCTATCAATGCTGTTGCCATCCAGTCCAGTGATGGTTGGAAAGTACTTTTTGCTCTTGAGTTCAAAAGGGGCATAGGAACTGAGCGAATCGGGAAACCGCACTTCCAACCAAGCCGGGTGGCGAAGGACCAAGCTATACTGCACATCTTGGCCGATCTTCACTGTGTCGGCCAGAAATTTGCCCACTGGCGCATAGGCCGTCGGTGGCATCGGCGACTGGGCCGTTCCGGTAGTCGACCAGAGCAACAATAACCCGCAAAACAACAATTGACAATTTTTCAAGCTCATGATTGGCGTATCCAATTTTTGGCATTCTGGCCGCCCGTCTTTAACGTTCGTTTGGCCCACTTATTGACGCTCAGACGCAAATTTATAAAAACCCCATCAAGGCGGGGCAATTTCTTTTGGTCAATCCCCACGGCCCGAAGCAATTATTAACGAAAAGAAACCAATGATTCTTGAATCTTGGTTTTTTTGTTAACCGCAATTTAGGCCGATGAGGCAGCTCGATTGCGCGCTGCTGGTTGGGCTGTTTCTTATAGTTGGTCAATAAAAAAACAACTCTAAGTAATTTTCGCTGAACATCCGAAAAAATGATTGAAAAACAAGCCAATGATCATGAACCTGAGCTACGGTTGGCAGTACGCCGCTGGGGCGGTTTACTGGGAGCTACCCTTGGCAAATTCTTGGAGCAGGCCGCAGTAGTCGTAGTCTTTGTCAATGTCGATAAACAATTGGCCACGGGTATTGACAAACCACGCATCCAACACTTTGGCTTTTTCCTTGTTTTGAGCGGCCAAGAACAATTTTTGGTAATCGTCTTTGAGGTTGGCCGAATGGGGCTCCAGTTTGTCTTTGAACCACAAGATCCGCACTCCCGTTTTGCCGTCTTCGGTACGGAACTGGCCAGCCTTGGTGATTCCACCCACGCGCATGGTGTCCACTGTCATGAACAGCGCATATTCCAAATCTTCTTTGGCCAATCTAGTGCTGCCGTCTTGTGACTTCAACATGCCACCCTGTACTTTGGTGGTTTTATCGTCAGAAAATTCAGTAGCCGCTTTTTCAAAAGTGTAGTTGGCCCGCAAGACCAACCCCCTGACGCTGTCCAAGTACTGCACCGATCGCTCAATGTCATCGGCGGTGGGTTCGGGGCGCAGCAGGATGTGGCGGGAATTGTAGCGGTTGCCGCGCCGCTCGAGTACTTGGATCAGGTGGATCCCAAAATCAGACTCGACAGGTTCAGAAATTTGGCCCGGCTCCATGCTCAACGCAGCGGCTTCGTAAGGGGGCACCAACTCGCCCCGCCCCATGAACCCAAGGTTGCCGCCCCGAGCTGCCGAGCCCAGATCTTCAGAATTCTTGGAAGCCAGATCCTCAAAGTTGGCTTCCCCGCTCAACACCATCCGCCTGAACTCCAAGAGCTTGCGCTTGGCTTCATCCTTGACCGACTTGCTCACGGTGGGATACTTGACGATTTGGCCCACTTCTACCTCCGAAGGCAGAAAGGGAATGCTGTCTTTGGGAATGCTGTTGAAAAAACGTTTTACTTGGCGCGGAGTGATTTTGACATCCTTGGTAATTTCACCCTGCATTTTTTGCGCGGTCATCTGCTCAAGGATCTGGGGGCGCAATTCTTCTTTGAGCTGGGCAATGCTTTTGCCATAGGCTAGCTCCAGTTTCTCGGGGCTGCCAAACTGCGACAGGAAGTATTCCATCCGGCGGTTGAGGTTGCTCTCCACTTGCACAAGATCGACGTCGACCGAATCGATTTCAGCTTTGGCCACCATCATTTTGTTGACGATCAATTGCTGGAGCAGATAACAGTAAAGGTTGGGGGGCAGGTTTTCGGTGCCGTTCTGCTCGATAAACTGCCGCTGGGTGGCTTCCAGCTCCGATTTGAGGATGATGTAATCGTTTACTTTGGCTATGATCTTGTCAACCACAATCCCCTCGGCGGGGGCTTGTCCGTGCCCAAAATGGGGCAGGCCAACGACCGACCATAAAAATACAAACTTGAGCAAATGTTTCATTGGGCTAAATGTCTTGCAATTGAGATACAAAATAACGCATTAAGGTTGCTTTATTAAAATTTCATAGTCCTTCTTTTTGCCAGCCTCTTGCATGAGCTGGTCTTCCATGGTCATTTGCAGTTCCATTTTTCGGCGATTAATGATAATATCGGCGATTTGATCCCGCACAAAGTCCAATGGCGAAATTTGATCAATGATTTTGCACTCCAATATTTTGAGCAGGTAAATCGTCCCTTCTATACTTTCTTCGTCCGTATAGCCTTTGACCAAAAACAGTTCTTGTTTTTGATCAGCAAAGGGTGATCCGGTGATCAGGCTCTCGATGTCGATCCAAACCGAATCACTCACGCGGGGGTTGTTGGCGTAGGTGTAGGCATACGATTTGAGTTCGTCCAGATCATGGGCATTGCCCGACCGGAGCCACTGCCGGACCTTGGCCAAATTGGGGGCTTCCGCCGGCACCGCCATCAAAATTCCCTTCACTATGTTCTGCTTGAGCTCAAAGTTGGTGGGGTTTTCGGCGTAGTAGGCTTTGATTTCTTCATCGGTCACTACGGTATCCAGTTGCTCGTCCATGTACTGCTTTTGGTAAGCGTAAGTGAGCAATTGATAGCGGTATTCTTGCACCCGACGTTCCAGCTCAGTCTTATCGAGCTTGGCCTTGCGCACCGCCTCGTAGAACAGTAGCTGTTTTTTGATCCAAGAATCAATGTAGCGTTGCACCATATCGGCGCTGTCTTGCCCGTTGGCGGCTTGGCTCACCACTTCGGCCAGATCTTTTTGGTACAGGTACGAATCGTGGACACGGGCCACCGGCACTTGGTCATTTTGGTTTGCGCCGGCCCTGTCGCCACCAGTTTGACAAGCCCCCAGCCCCAAAAGCAAGCCCCAGCCGATCAACCACCAAGACAAAAAGGAGCAAACGCCAGTTTGGATATTCATCATCTGGCAAAAATACGCCAAGTAAATGGATTGGCCTTCGATGGGCCAGCGGTAGGTGACACCCCTCAGTTGGTCACCGATAGCAAACTGCCACTGAGGGAGGTGCGGTAGCGGGCCAGCGGCACAAAAGCGGGTGGGCCGGTGGGGTTGCCGTCAAAGTCAAAGATGGATCCGCAGCAGGGACAGCGCATAAAAAACCCCGAAGCATCCACGTCTACCCGGCCACAGGCATTGGTCGGGTGGTAGGTGCAGGCCCGCTCAAAGGCAGTGTAGGTGCTGGCCGTCCGGCGATAAAGGATCAGGCCGCGCACTCCCCCATTTTCATAGACAAAACCTCGATCAAAACGCAGCGGCTGGTAACGGAGATTGTTGAGGTCGACCAACACATTGACCGGCACATAGGGCACCGGATTGGGGATCGGCTGGGAATTGCAGGCCGTCAATAGCAGCAGTAAGGCCCCAAAAAGGCGGGGCCAGCGTGCCCGTGAAGGAGATAGAGTGAGGGTGGTCATGCTGGTAGGCAAGCTTAATAGTGGGTCAAAGATACGCCGATTGGGCAAATAAAATGGGGTGGATCAGGACGATGTCATAGTTCTGATTCAAAAGGCTGGGTAGGGTGTCCTAAATATTTTGGGTTAGTTTTGCGCACGAGGCGGCGATTTGGGTATCTTTGCATCGGTTCGTTAACTAAAGGTATTACTAATGGTACGTTTGGAGCATTCCATTAATGGCCAAGTGCTTCAAGTCCAAAAGTAATGAGGAGCGAATCTTCTTGGAGAAGATGCCCGCTAACCATCAGAAAATCTTTATTAAGAACAGTAAAAACGTAAATGTCTATATTGTTGGCCATGTTTTACCTATATTTGTTAGCGGTCAGTAATGTACTTATATGGCCCTACCAGCGTTGATAAGTCAGAATCATAAATTTATTAGACTACAGTATTACATAAAAACATCATGCCTGTTATAGCATTCATTTTGAAATAGGCAAGTGTAAACCCAAATTGAGCTTATACCTAACATGATATAGATTCACCATTTTCAACTAAATCAAGCTCGACATGACTCTAAAAACTCTTCGGGAACAGCTTAGACGGCTTAGAATTGTCAAGTATTTTGAGAAATACATTGATGCGCGCATAGATCATTACATTAGGTATGTGGCTCCACCTGATAACGTAATTGAGCAACGCCTGCGAAATGAAGCTGGTGTAAATCAATGGGAATTGTTTAAAATATTAGGAGTAGACAAATTTGAAAAAAATATTGATGGTGTTCGTTTTTGTTTTTATACTGATAGCCTTATTTCATATTATTTGTTTTTAGGGCAATTCGAGAACGCCGAAATAGCTTTTATGAAAAAATTTTTAAATGAAGGCGATGTTTTTATTGACATCGGAGCAAATATAGGTTTGTTCACTATCATGGCAGGCCGAAAGGTTGGCTCTAGTGGAAAAGTATATGCTTTTGAGCCAGTATCTAAAACTTATGAGCGTTTAAATGAAAATATTTCATTGAATAAGTTTAGTAACTGCCTTTCATTTCATCTTGCTCTTTCTAACCAGAAGGCTTCTATGACCATAAACACCCCTCAAGGTTGGTATGATGCCCATAGTACGCTCACTAGCACTCCTTCGAGAGGCGAAGGGGACATGAAAACAGAACAAATTGAGGCTAGTACCATTGATATCTTGATCAGCCAATATAGAGAAATGGGGCTAGCAGCCCTAATCAAGATAGATGTGGAAGGGTGGGAGAGATATGTGCTTGAAGGGGGGGCAGATTTTTTTAGAAGCAAGAACGCACCCACGCTTATGGTCGAGTTTGCCGACGATAACTTACAATCATTAGATGGCAGTTGCGCCCAATTGTATGAGCAGTTAGTTGAGTATGGATATAACATTTATAAATATGACGCTTCTGCTAATTTGCTTATGCCTTCTCCTCGGAAAGAAGTATACGGTTACGAAAATTTAATTGCCAGCAAGAATATTTCTGAAGTGCAAAGGCGGATCAACATGTAAAATGAAAGCACTATTAGCCATTTGTACAGCGAGTTATCTGCCAAGAGCTTATGTCATGTTTCAGTCGTTCTTGTTGCATCACTCCGATTACCAATTATACTTAGGGGTAGTTGACAGTAAAGACAACTATTGGGAAGTATTCCCCACGTTGCCTGCTTTATCACAAGAGCCTAGAGTCATTTTCGCTGCTGATCTTCCTTATTTGGGATTTGAGCAAATGAGTGATTATTATTCATTGTATGAGTTTATCAACGCCACGAAACCTTTTTTCTTGTTGTATATTACTCAAGAAACGGCATTGATTGATTTTATTATTTATTTAGATACTGATATTTACGTTTTTAATACTTTTGACGTGATAGAACGATCTATAGTTAATCATGATATTATTGTAGCACCTCATAGTCTTACTCCTTTACCTCATGTTACAAAGGCACCCGAATTACTCACTCAAACAGTAGGCAATATTGTTGACTTAAGCCTATGGGAAGATCGAGGAATATTGTTTAGTGGTATAT
>JAYUVL010000133.1:0-2802 GCA_043754075.1 Cytophagales bacterium
GGCCCCTGGAGATGTCAACCGGAAGGATGACCCCATGCGGGCGCGGGAAAGGAAGGCAAACAATGAGCACCGGGCCGAAGCCTGGGCCCAGCACTATGCCGCTGGGGCGGGGGGTGGGGGTGCAGACCAGCCGAAAAATGCTACTGGAAATATCATTGTTATGTTTTTTCCATCCCACACTTCCGATGAAGACGAAATGGCCTTGGAATCTGCCAAGGAAAATACAAACTGGAACTATATCTATGCAAGCAGTGTCCATAATGCCTATAACCAATTATTGGATTACCAAAAAGCGTTTGGCAACAAACTTAAAAATCTAGTACTTGCAAGCCACGGGGATGTGCAAACTGTCGTTTTCAACAATCTCATACACATGAACAACGAAGACCTCGCGGGAATTAGGAATGGGGAAAAAAAGCCAGACAATTTTTGGCTCTCCCTGGAAGTTGCCAAACTTGAGTCCATGGGCAGCCTAATGGCAAACGATGGCAATGTGCTGTTTTATAGCTGTTTCGCGTGCTCAATGGCAACAACTTCGGTAGAGAATTCCATCTTGGCCGAACTGGGGAAACTTTGGGGGATCGGATCCAAAAACTTTTTTAACATCTACATGAACCAAGACTATTCTACACTCTACAAAAATGAACCACTCATCATCAATTTACAAGCTGGGGTGGTAAATCGTCCCAAGAGGTATCGTCTCATTGACGGGCCCGAAGCCAGAAAAGCGATAGGTAGGCCCGAGCCGTTGACCTTGACGTTCCCAAGTTTTTTTAGCCGTGGCTGGGTAAAAATGGACACTAAGGGGGCAATAACAATCCTATCAGATGTTGCCCCGGTACTCGGGGGAAGCTCTGCTGAGCCCATCTGGTGGCACAAGATGAAGTAAAAACAAACGGAGCCATGAAAAAACTGATAATCATTTTTTTGTTCTTGCAAATTCCACCAGGTTTTGCCCAGCCATTTTGTGCGCTCACCATTGATCAGGTACTGGATTCCCTGAAGGGTGGGCGGTATAAGTTTTGGGAGCCTGTTAATAAACTATCCCGTGACCCCGAATATTACAAGGGCTTTGACTGGGTAAATTTTGTGCCCACCAACCTTGTCCAGCACCCCGACAGCAACAGTATGGTAGTTTACCGCTTTATTGGCAAGAGAAATTTTCTTATTGACAATGTGCCAACGAAATTTAGCAAATTGCGCCTTTTGATCTATCCGTTCACCGGGTTCACCGTTTTCTTGGTCAGTAATTTTTTAATTGGGGGGGACAATATACGCGGGACGGAGAATTGCTTTGTGTATGACCATGCCTCGCGCACTTATTATTTTTTTCACAGTGGTAGGGTAAACCCATCCTCGTGGCCAGTGGCGGTCGCGAACGTCATGGAACTGGACCATCACCTGCGGGTAAAAAAGCGGGTTGGTGTGAATTCGGGCGAGGTGTGGTTCCGGTCGTCGTTCAGGTATGGTCGCACCAAGCGGGAAAAATTGGAATTTGTGTCCAGAGAAGCTGGTTTTGACGATCGTTTCCTGATCAGGGATCGCAGCCTCCACGATTTGTTCCATCAACCTGCCCCAAAAGATAGCACACCGAGAGTGTTGAGGCTTGACCTGCCCCCCTTCTATGACAGGACCCGAACCCCGCTGTGGTGTCTGGATCTGCGCCAATTTGATCATAGTGGCAAAGATGTCAAATTGGATCTCTACAACCGCAACCCCCGACGGTAGCAAGGGGGGCCGCTGGTGGAAAGTCTGTGACTTTCGTCAACCAGTGGCAATGCGCGTGTGCGAGCTGAATGGAAAAACGGAAAGAGAAGAGTAACTTTAGTGCGCGGACGGCTAGTCTGAATATCCTGGAGACACCGTTCCGGGGCTATGCGAAAGCGTTTCCCCAACCAGCCCCTGGGGGCGCCCCAGACCCGGGCGGGCAGCCAAGGCCCCACGTGGGCGCAGATGCTCCTGCGCGAGCTGCCGCAGACGCGCAGTCCAGTCCCCTGCGGCGCGGCCTGAGACTGGCCGTCCGCGATTGATGGCGGGCGGCTAGCCATTTTGAAGTAACTTTGTTCGCGGACGGCCAGTCGGCGCGCCCGTGGCTGAGATCGTGCAGGAGAGCCATGCGGACGGCCAGTCAATGACCCTTGGGGATTGGAGCTTTCCGGCCTCAACTACCAGAACGGCAAAAAGAACGAGTGGCAAGTCAATGGCAAGACCGAGCGGGAAAGCAGCTTTGGGATCAACGTGCTGGAAACTCCCTTCCGGGGCTACGACCCTGCGCTGGGGAGGTTCCACCAGCCGGATGCCATCACCGACCTGCTGCCGGGCATCAGTTCCTTCTCGTTTGGGTTCAACAACCCGGTGGTGTTCAACGACCCGAGCGGGCTGGTGGGCAGCGACTCGACGGCAAAATGTGGGTGCGGAAGTGGTGGCGACCCATTGCTTGACAGAGAAAGAACAGCAAGGGAAGCCCACCAGAACGAAGCCTGGGCCCAGCACTATGCCGCTGGGGCGGGGAGTGGTGGGCAGGTGGGGGCCTCGCTGGGGGGCGGGGGGCAGCAGAACCCGTCATTTAGCGCCAAAGGGGCCGTGGACATGTCTCCCGCCCCTGTTACTAGTGAAGGTTCCAACGAATTCGGCTGGCCAAGGAGCAAAAAATACTTTTGGACCAATTATTCAGACCCGTTCAATGGCCTCACGGATGCACAAAAAGCTGGTATTAAAAGGGGTGAATGGCCCAAAGTGACCCAGCAGTGGATCGACAATGTGCCCGGGGAGTCGGGCGCGATAATTGGGGAAGACATTGAA
>JAYUVL010000134.1:0-11091 GCA_043754075.1 Cytophagales bacterium
GGCTGCCGGTCCATGCCGATGACATAGTAGCCTTCCCGCTGAAAAAGACGGCAGATTTCCGAGCCAATTTTGCCCGAAGAGCCCGTCACTATGGCACATTTCATGTTGTTTGCCTTGTTTGAGGGGCAAGTTTACGAAACCCCAAGCAGAGGAAGGCAAAAAAGTGGCTTTTTGGGCCGAGGGGGTTAATTATCCAAGGGTTTGTCGCTCAGGGTGATGTCTTCGTAGTCATCTTGTTTGAGCGCTTCTTCGTCATTGTTTTTGCGAAGCTCAATCAGGGATGCGTACCTATAATTGCCAAACTCGGCTTTTTTAAAGGCAGAATTGGCCAATTTGGTGTTATTGGCCTTGTTGTACATCAGGCCCAAGGCAAAATGGAACATGGCCTTGGTCTCTTGATCCATCCCTGGGAACTTGAGCAGTTCGTTCATCAGCGCAATGCCATTGTTTACATTATTGGACCTTGAAAGGGATAAGGCTTTCAAAAAACCAATGTTGTAGTTGGAAGCTTGGGCGGCCAGGCAAGCAGTGGCCGAAGCAACGGCGTCAGCGTACAGGCCTGACTCGAATTCGGCTTGGGCAATTTGGGCATAGATGTTGCCTTTTTTCACGGCATCTTTCTCAGAATCGGCCGAGTTTTTCAATTGTTTGACGATGGCAGATTTGTCAGTTTTGAGCGTTGATATCTTGACCAATATTTCGTGGACCGCTGAATAATCAGGCTTGATCTTGAGTGCCTGATCGGCCATGGCCTTGCCCTCTTCCAGTTCATAGACTTTGGTGTAGGCACTGGCCAGCCCGTGATAAAAAACGGGGGTCATCTCAAAAATTTTAGCCTTGAATGAGCCGAAGTTGGCCTTGACAAAAGCGGCATTGGCGTCACTGTATTTGCCCAAGTAATATTGGGCCTTGCCCAGTTCAAAATAATAACGGACTACATCCTTGGGTTCGGTGCTGGTGAGCAGGCCGGTGGCTTTGGTCATGCTGGCGACTGCTTCATCGTATTTTTTGGTTCCGTTGCTCAGTTTAGCGTTGTAATATAACACATTCAGATTGTTCGGATCAACCGATAGAGCATCAGCAATATGAGGGCCCGCTTCCTTAAAACGGTTTTCTTTATAGAGTAATTTTATAATATTGGTCTTGAACTCCACCTTGTCCTTGGGATTTGTCTCAAACTTGAAGGCATTGTCATAAGCAGCGATGGCCTCATTGGTTTTGTTCTTGATGGCATAGAGCTTGGCCAGCCTAGTAAGTGCACCGATGTGGTCTTGGCGCAGCGAAACCGTTTTCTGAAAACATTGGATGGCGTTGTCCTGATCCTTGAGCAATATGTAGGTATTGCCCTTGCGAAAAACGTATTCGGGATTGGCCGGGTCAGCGGCAATTGCTTTGTTGTACTCGTCAATTGCTCCTTTGGGGTTATTGCTTTTCTTCAACTCTTCGGCCTTGAGAAAAAAATCCAGCCCGTTGCTACCTTGGGCCCAAACCCCAGAGGTGATGCAACAGACTAAGGTAAATAGGGTCAAAAATTTCATATTTTATTAGCTTTGGAAAGACAATACAATAAGCTCAAATTTAGATTTAATGTTTGTAGTACAATTAATATGCTAAATCGGGACTTTGTTCTTTAATTTTTGCCCTGCCCTGCATCCATATCGATATAACGCCCAAAAACGCTTGGTATTGCTACTAAAAAGACCACTAAGCAGGAGAAAAGTTTAGTGCCTCACCGTTATGCCTTGGGCCCGCAGGTATTTTTTCAGGGCGCCAATGTCCACCGTCTTGAAGTGGAAGATGCTGGCGGCCAGGGCGGCATCGGCGTCGTTGTCCCGAAAAATATCGGCAAAGTGCGCCATGCTGCCCGCGCCACCCGAAGCGATGACCGGGATGGAGAGCAAATGGGAGATCTGGCCGGTCAGGGCTTTGGCAAAACCATTTTTGGTGCCGTCGTGGTCCATGGAGGTGAGCAGGATTTCGCCTGCTCCGCGCTGCTGCACTTCCTGTGCCCACTCGATGGTGCGCAGGGCCGTGGGGGTGCGCCCCCCGTGCGTGTGGACCACGTGTTCCCCGTCGGTATAGCGGGTATCTATGGCCACCACCACGCACTGGCTGCCAAACTGCTTGGCAAGTTGATCCACTAGCCCCGGATTTTTGACGGCGGAGGAATTGACCGAGATTTTGTCGGCCCCGGCATTGAGCAGCCGTGACACGTCCTCTATGGTGCTGATGCCGCCCCCCACCGTAAATGGGATGTCAATGTGCTGGGCAATGCGCCGGACGAGGTCGGCCAGGGTCTTGCGCTCCTCCACTGTGGCCGTGATGTCAAGAAACACCAGTTCATCGGCCCCGTTCTGGGCGTAGAAAGTGGCCAGTTCCACGGGATCGCCGGCGTCGGTCAGGTTGACGAAATTGACGCCCTTGACGGTGCGCCCGTCTTTGATGTCCAGGCAGGGAATAATGCGTTTGGTGAGCATAGAGGTTAAATAGGCAAGCCCAAAGGTAAGGGATGGGCCCCAATTTTCCTTGGCAGGGTGGGAGAGGGGCCCCTGATTTGGGGATTGAGTGCGCCGCCACCGTTATTGGTCGGTGGCGGCCAGCTCCAGCCGGGTGAAGCTCAGGGCATCCGACTGCGCGACATTGATTTGGCCCAAGTGTCTGCCCACTTCCACCCGATCAAGCCGCCAACGGCCCAGCACTGGGCCCAACTGGCCACCAATCCATCTGAAAAGTAATCAGTTACCGCCAAATGAGCCTTACAAATGCCGGCACTAAAAAGCCGTTGACCCCAAAAAAATTTCCACAAATCTTTTTTTGTTCTCAAATGTTTTTATATTAGTGGCTGTAAATGAAACGAATAAGTGGATAGGCTTAAAGTTTAGGTTTATCCATCCATTTTAACCACCCAATTTAACGCCCAAATTTTATGAAGAGAGACTCCGTCTTAATAGTACTAACCGTGATCCTCGCTGTGGCCCTAGTGGCCGGGGGTATGTGGATGACGAAAAAAAGCAAGGTAAGGGACGAGGCAGAGCTCAAAGCCCTCAAGTCTGAACTTGCATTGTTGGAAGATCGGCTGAACTCAGAAATCAGCAACACACAAGATGCCAGTGTGTATTACCCCAATGCCGATTCCATGCGCGTGACGCTGTCGCAACTCGCGGAAAATGTGCGCAATGACCAACGCATGTTGACCAACAAGCCCGAGGAAGTGATCGCCAAATTGGCGGTTTACAATGGCAACAAAGCCAGCTACGAAACCGCCCTCAATGCGATCACTTCGGAGCGCGACCGGGGCACCGGCACCGCGATTAGCGATCTGAAAGGCCAGTTGGGCAAAGCCAAGGCCGATTTGGAAGGTGCCATCAAGAAGAACAAAGCCCTGAACGTTCAATTGAGCAAGGCCATCCGCAGTTTCCGGGGTGCCAAGAAGGAACTGGACGCACTCAAGGCCCAGCAATCGCAGGCGAACTCGCTCGGCACCGATCTGGACGAACTGCGCACCCAGCTGAATGTGGTGATGGAAGAGCGGAACCAGCTCAAGGCACTAGTGGAGGAAAAAGACCGCACCATTGCTCGCCAGGATTCGCTCATCGCCACCATGCAAACCAAAACGGTAGCTTCCGTGGCCCGCCGGGTCTATGATTTCAAGGCCAGCTATTTGTTCAAACGCCTGGGCCGGGATTACACCGTGGATTTGAGCAGCGCCGCCGACGAGCACCGCGCTGGCCGGATTGACGAGATCAGCATCGCCTTCAAGGCGGGTGAATTCTTGTTTGACGACAACGAAGACAAAATTGCCTACTTGACCCTGTTCAAGGACAACCAGCCCTATAAGTTTGTCCGGTTGCCGATCCGGGTCGCCAATGACAGGGGAAGCCAAGTGCTGGATGTGAGAAAGCCCCGCTTGGAAAGTGGCAGCTATACCATCCGGGTGTTCTACAAAGAAGAACAAGTAATGCCAGACTACAAGTTTGTCATCCGGTAAACCTATTTTGGGCAATTTCTGTAAAGTCAACTGGTTATAATTCTTTTATAGCGAGTTGACTTTACAGATTTGTTTACCCGGTGTGGCGCGGAAAACCAGTTCGCCAGCTTTTTGACCTACAAAACCATTGACCCGATCACTGTTTTAGAAACCATTGATTTACAGGTAGGTTATCAGACGGGGAAAACCCGATTGGCCGTTTTGGAGAAGGTAAACTTGCAGCTATTGGGGGGCAAGTTGACCGCCCTCATCGGGGCCAATGGATCGGGCAAGTCCACGCTGATGCGCACCTTGGCCGGTGTGCAGCCTCCATTGAGCGGCCAAGTACAGGTACTGGCCCGGGACATCGCCCAAACCGACCGCCGAGAACTGGCGGGCCGGGTGAGCGTGGTGCTCAGCGGACGGGTCCAAGAAGAATACCTGACCGTTGGCGCACTGGTTGCGCTGGGCCGCCACCCGCACACCGGCTGGAGCGGCCACCTAAGCCAGACCGACCAAGCCAAAATTGCCCAAGCCATGGCCGCCACTGGCACCACTGATTGGCAAGACCGCTATTTTGGCCAACTGAGCGACGGCCAAGCCCAAAAAGTGCTGGTGGCGCGGGCATTGGCCCAAGACACCCCGCTCATGCTGCTCGATGAGCCCACGGCCCATTTGGACATTATGAACCGGGTAGAGATCATGCAACTGCTCCGCCAACTGGCCAGTCAGCACCAGAAAAGCCTGTTGGTGGCCACGCACGATCTGGACATTGCCCTGCAAACGGCCCACGAAGTATGGGTGATTGATCCGCAAGGAAAAGTACAAACAGGGCTGCCCGAACAATTGGCCTTGGATGGCGTTATCTCGCGGGCACTCGTGAGCGCCCAAGTCCATTTTGACCGGACCGACGGCCTGTTCAAACTCAGTGCCCAGCCCAACGTTCGGCCAGTAGGCTTGGCGGGTGATCCCACCGGGGCTTTCTGGACCAAGCGGGCCTTGGAAAAAGCGGGGTTCATGGTGGGGCCAGCTACCGAAGGCGCGGCCCAAGTACAAGTGGCAGCCACCGATCAGGGCTATCGCTGGTGGGTGGGCAGCCACACCTTCATTGATCTGCAAACGTTGCTGCTTTTCTTGACTTATGCCTAGGTACTCCACAAGGCAAATGTTATGGGGTTTGATCCGCCCGATAATTGATCTATCCTTGAAAGATTTTTAAATGGTCAGCAAAAACCCTACTTTTATAAAACCGAGGTTGACCGCTCGTTTAATCAGTGCGTCGGGGTGAACCGACCCGTTTCAGATTTGGATTGACCAATTGTTTAATTGATTCTACCACCCACCTACTTATCTTATGGACGACCAATCGCCACGCACCGAATTCTTGGAATTTATTAAGACGGTGCAGCAAAGTATCAAAAAAATGACCACGATGGAAGTCAAAACCATTGTGGGAGATTTTGCCCTCGGGGCCGACGACGAAGTGACCACCCTGGGTGGTGACTACAAGGTGATGGAAAGCCAGTTCAACCTTTTGCTGGGCGATGTGACGGTAAAGATCGATCAGGCGTTGCTGGATCCGCAATATGACTGGGTGCGCAATTTTCACGCTCAAAAAGAGCAACAGGGCCACAGCATTATCCAGAACAACATTAACCTGCTGCTGACCCTGATCAGCCTCTACCGCCAAACCTTTAAAGAACAACAAGCCGCTGGCTATGTGGGAAGCGGCCCGGTGGTGAACAGCCCAATCAGTGGGGGAAATACGCCCAACCTGATCGGCGGCGTGATTGGCACCATGCCCGATGGCATCCCGACGGTGGTGGCCAACCCGCCCGGTTTGGTCAGTCCGATCGTGAATGTGCCAACCACCGACGTGTCACCGATTGTCAACCTACCGGTGGAGCACTCGCCCGCCGATGGCCTTTTGGCCAACAATCCACCGGTAACCGACGTTTTCGGCAACCCCATTGGCACGGTGCCGGGGCAATAAAACCGACCCAGTTGGTCACCAGCAAAATCTATTGATTCCCATTAGCACCTTTCAGAAATGGCGGATTTTATCAAAAATTTGGCTTCCGATCTCCTGCGATTGGAAGTGAACACCATCATTAAGCAGAACATGACCGCCGAAAAACTCCCCGCCAACAAACGGGTGCTCCTTCGGCGGCTGGCCCAGGATTATCGGGATACAATAGCTGACTATGGCGTGGCCAAAATGCCCGACGATGACAATATCAAAGCCGAAGACGCGGGGCGGATGTTCCGCTGGCGGTTTGGTGGCGAGTATTCTTTCCAGGAAATCGTCAGTATGGCCAAAGTTGGTATCAGTAGCTACGAAAATATAATCAATAACACCTCTCCGTCGGCCGAACGCCAAGATTTGATTGATAAGCAAAAAATTTTGATCCGAATCCGCAGCCAAGCCTCCAATATGGTTGGGATTTTCAAATTGTTGCGCCGCGAACTGGCCCCCGAAACACTGGCCCAAGACGATGGATTCTATGACAACAAAGTTGATTTTTTGGATACCAATCATTTTCTCTACGGCCAGTTCAAGGCCGGTGCGTTGCCCCCGGACTGCGTGCCCTATCGCACCCACCGGGAAAGCTTGAAGTGGAACAATGATTTGGATTGGGACGACATCAATGCAGCGGCTGAACTGCCCCTTACCCCCGACACGTTGTCGATGCTCTACAAAGCCTATGAAATTGGTACTGAACAAATCGTGTTGCAGACCGTCATCCAGATCGAGGGCGATGTCACTTCCTACATCACGCCGACCTACCTCAACTTGTCGGACCATGCCAAAGAGATTGTGATGAGCGTTCACAACCGTTCCATCGTTACCTCCACCCAATTTTGGAGTTCCCTCTTCACCACTGTGGTCAATTTGGCCGGCCGCAGTTTCAACCAAATTTTCGGTAAAAAAGAATGAAGCGATTTTTTGCTTGGTTGGGGTACCGGCTTACCCGATACTTTCGCTTTGTGTATTATCCCTACAGAGCCTTTGATTTCGTGCGCAATATGTTGCAGCAAGGTGGCCATTCCATCAACACCCCGTTTGTTTACAGCCAACATACCTTTAGTTTCCGCACGGTGATCCACCTGGACGGGGCAGTGACCAACTTTATCCCCAATGTGACGGGCTATACCGAAGGCCATGTAAGGATCGACACTAGCCAAGATGCCGTTTGGCTGGACGCTTACAAGACCAACCTGTATTTGCACATCCAGCAAGTGGAAGGCTTTGTGGAGGCCATCAAGGGAAATACCGACCTCTTGGGCAGCTCGGTGACGGTCCTCCTCTCCACTATCAATGTGGCATCATTGGGCTGGGGGCTGTGGCAAACCGACGAAAAGTTTGTGTTCAGCTCGGCTGCCCTGACGCTCTACACCCTGTTTTTGCGAAAATACACCTCGGGCTTGCTGGTCCAACTCATCTGGGCGATCATGCGGCGCGTGGTACTGGGCCAGCGGGTACTCGATAAGCTATTGGCCCGAATGCCCAAAAATGAATAATTGGCACTATTTTTACCGGAATTTTGCCAGAAGAAACGAGTACCCATCAACCATGACAGGGATCAGTTTCCTTGACTTGCCCACAATTGACCACTTTTTCTGGGAAAATCACCTCATTTTTAGCCCTATTATTCTCCATTGAACACCAAAATGGCACAAAACGAACCCGAATGGACCGAGATCATCAGGCCCCAAAACCATTGGTTGGATTTTAAATTCCGGGAACTGTGGCGCTATCGTGACCTAGTGCGCATTTTCGTGTGGCGCGATTTCGTCGCCGCTTACAAACAGACCCTGCTCGGCCCACTATGGCACGTGATCAACCCGGTGATGAGCGTGGTCCTCTACTTTTTTGTGTTCAACAGTGTGGCGGAAATCCCTACTGACGGTGTGCCGCCGTTTCTGTTCCAATTTGGGAGCTACATGTGCTGGACCTATTTTGCCCGCTGTTTTGGGGCGGCCCAGAACACTTTCTTGGGCAATGCCGGCATTTTCAGCAAAGTGTATTTTCCCCGGCTGGCCGTGCCCATTTCCGGGGCCATTTCCTCGGTGCTCCAACTGGGCATTTTGTTGGCCATTTTCATCGGGTTGTGGATCTACAACCGTTTCAACGGTGCCCCGCTCCCCATTTCTTGGATCGGCATCTTGATTTTTCCCTATCTGTTGCTCGTGATGTCGCTCATTGGGCTGGGCCTTGGCTCGGTAGTGGCGGCACTCACCACCAAGTACCGCGATTTGTCCAATTTCTTGGGCTACGCCATGAGCTTGCTCATGTACGCCTCGGCGGTGGTGTTCCCCCTTTCCTACTATCAGGCCCAACTGCCCAAATATGTGCACTTGATCACCTTCAATCCGCTGGTGCCGGTGATGGAAGCCTTCCGGTTCGCGCTCTTGGGCACGCCCACGCTTGATTGGGGTGCGATCGGGTACAGTTCAGTCGTCACCGTTCTGCTGTTTTTGGTGGGCACCATCATGTTCAACCGCACCGAACGCACCTTTATCGATACGGTCTAAGCACCAAGTGGCAGTTCCCCGTGTTGTGCAGGGGGCAATGGGCCCAAAAGCCTGGCCCGCCACACCAGGCGGTAGGCCGTTTGCATTGCCAACTATTTTCCGTAAATTTGGGATAAAACCCATCGCCCATGGCAACTACCACAGTAAGCGAAACTATTTACACCATAGAACCGCCCGATGTAAGCCATTTGGTCACCGAAGACGATAAGCCAGTGGACAATATCTTTTCTGAAAAACAGCAGCGGCTCCTCACTGAAACGCTGTATGCGGGCCCCTATTTTGGTGACCGCCCCTTTGTGGCTTCGGCCAATGTGGGCATCTATTATGCCATCAACAAGCCCGCCGTGGTGCCGGATACCTTTGTGAGCCTAGATGCAACCTACCCGCCCGACGTATGGGAAAAAATGCACCGCGTCTATATGATGTGGGTCATGGGCAAGCCCCCCGAAGTAGTGATCGAGATCGTGTCCAATACAGTGGGCAACGAGGCAGGCAGAAAATTTGACATTTACGCCCGCATGGGGGTTATCTATTACGTAATCTTGGATCCCCTGCACCACCTGAGCCAAAAAACGCTGCGGGTGTTTGAACTGCGGGCCGGCGAGTATTACGAAAAGGACAACACCTTGCTGGACAAAATGGGCTTGGGCTTGGGCTTGTGGCAGGGCGAGTACGAAAAAATGGAACTAGAGTGGCTCCGCTGGCAGGGCATGGACGGGCAATGGCTGCCCACTGGCCAAGAACGGGCCGTTCAAGCCGAAGACCGGGCCATCCAAGCCCAAGAGCAGGCCGAGCTGGCCATTGAAGTGGCTGGGCAAGAGCGCCAAAAGGCGGATGATGAGCGCCAAAAGGCAGAGAATGAGCGCCTAAGGGCAGAGAATGAGCGCCAAAAGGCGGAGAATGAGCGTCTAAGGGCAGAGAATGAGCGCCAAAAGGCAGAGAATGAGCGCCAAAAGGCGGAAAAAGATCGAGCCCGGGCCGAACGATTGGCCGCCCAATTGCGGGCACTCGGCATTGAGCCAGAACAAGAATGAGGGCATGACCATTCCCCTGATCGAGTACGAGAACTTGGCCAAAGTGAATGGCCACTTCCGGGCCGAGCTGACCGCCACTTTCGGGGCAGTACTGGACAGTGGATGGTTCATTTTGGGCAAATCCCTGGCCCAATTTGAAGACCATTTTGCGGCCTACTGCGGGGTGCCCCATTGCGTGGGGGTAGGCTCCGGCTTGGATGCCATCCGCATTGCCTTGGAAGCCAGCCGTTTGCGGCCCGGGGGCGAGGTGATAGTTGCCGGAAATGCTTACATCGCCTGCGCAATGGCCATTTTGCAGGCGGGCTTAACCCCAAAACTGGTCGAGCCAGACCCCCATACCTACAACTTGGATCCCGGGTGTGTGGCCAATGCCATCAACGATCAAACGGTGGCCATCATGGCGGTGCACCTCTACGGCAAAATGTGCGACATGGATCGCCTCAGTGCGTTGGCCACCCAGCATGGCCTGTGCCTGATCGAGAATGCGGCCCAAGCCCACGGGGCCAGTTTGCACGGCAGAAAGGCGGGCAGTTGGGGGCATTGCGCCGCTTTCAGTTTCTACCCCACCAAAAACCTCGGGGCCTTGGGCGACGGTGGGGCCGTCCTCACGGCCAGCCCGGCCGTGGCCGAACAGGCCCGCATCCTGCGCAACTACGGCTCCGACCGCAAATACCACAACGGGCAACTGGGCTACAACTCCCGGCTGGACGACCTGCAAGCGGCCTTCTTGGGCATCAAATTGGCACACTTGGAACGCATCAATGCGCACAAGCGGCAGTTGGCCGCCCTCTATCAGGCGGGGCTGGGGCCACAGTTTGTCAAGCCAACGGTGGCCAGCAGCTACCACGACGTGCACCACATTTACCCGGTGCGCCATCCTGAGCGCGACCAGTTGCGGGCCTACCTGCGCCAACACCAGATTTTGACCGAGATCCATTACCCCATCCCGCCCCACCAGCAGCCGGCTTTGCAAAACCAACTGGGCAGCGCAAGTTTGCCCATGAGCGAGCAGTTGGCCCAGACCCAGCTCAGCCTGCCCATTTCCTACTGCCACACCGAGGCCGACGTGCAGCGCGTAGTGGAAACAGTGAACCGATTTGGGTAGGTTTAGGCAGGTGTGCCGCCCAAAATGGCCTACCGATTATGGGTTTATGGTTGTTTTTAATGCACAAAAGTTTTATATTTACACAAAAAAATGGATAAGGAAGCTGTTCTCGACTTACTGAAGCAAATTTACTGGGATAGAAATGTTGCCAGAGAAAATATTTACATGATCCTGAACAAAGAACAAGATGAGTACAACGGGATTACCTTGGCGCACATATATTCTAGGTTATTGCAAAGTTATTCATGGTACACGATTTTAGACATCGTAGGGCTTAACCAAGTGCCTGATATTTTGGCCGAAGAAGTATTATCCACCATTTGGAACAAAGATTTGCGGATTAAATATCAAAATGCAAGACGAATATTATTTTCATAAACTTTACCCATTACAGGATAAAGTATTGCGACAAATCGAGCACTTAGCGACCTCTTTCTATTTGACAGGAG
>JAYUVL010000135.1:0-8968 GCA_043754075.1 Cytophagales bacterium
TCATTTTTCGCTTGCGTTCGGCTTGCTTGGGCTTTATCATTGCCAAACTTTGCCGGTAATCAACTTGCATTTCTTCCAACACGCTTGCCAAATCTTTGCTCCTTTTTCCCCTCCAATCAAACCGGTGATCTCGCAAAATCCCAGCCCCGATATTACGGTTCACTTGGTAGCCGTGATTGTCTTTTTTGTGAGTTTGGAAAGAAACTTACCTAAAGTTTGGAAGGGGAGTTTTCGTGTCCGGGTAAAATCGGAGGGTTTTTGGCGATAATTTTCTCGGTTTCGGGCAGTTTCCCTCCAAAAAGAGGGGAGTTCCCCGATAATTTTTTTCAAATCCCTAACCTAAAACTTAAATTTGAATGGTGAAACAAGAGTACCAAAACAAGCATTTTTCTTAACTTAATGGTAGTGTACATTGTATTTATAAAAAGCGGCAAAAGTCCTAAATTTGGGCTGAGTGCTTTTGATGGGCTTTTGTGGTAAATTAAACTTTTGTACTTTTAATTCCTCCTGCTTCATCAATACGCTTCCGTTAGCGGTGATACATTGCGACCGTACAACCTTAAAACTAACAGCCAAAAACGGACAAGTAGGTTGTCGGCTTTGGCCAACGTGCGGGAGGCACTCAATGGCCCCATCTTCTTGGGCGTAGCCAAAGATCGGGGCAAGACAATGGTTGGGTTTCGTTTGAACCTAGGGTTGTTTGCTTCCCCCAAAGGACAAACAACCCAGTAAACCATTGGTTTACCGGGTTGTTTTGCCAATCACGGGCTACGTTCGCTGGTCTAGCGCGTAAACCGGAACCACAAGCGATAGCTCACCGCTACACTGCCATCGGTGAATTCAACCACGAACCGGATCCGGTGATCTTCGGTGGCACAGGTGCCGTCGCCCACGCGATCGGCACGGCCCAAGAAATAGCCCGCAAACACCGCCGGGTCCCAGTTGTAGGTAAAACTGGTTTCTGCCCCACCGTTGGGGATTTGGATCGCGGGGCCCATCGGTCCTTGCCCCGCTGGCAAGGCCAGCCATTGGGCCAGCGGCTGATTGGCCAGATAGGTAAAATCACGGAAGGCCCGGGTGGCTGGAGCGCAGCCCGCCGAACTGTACAGCGCATCGATATAGGCCGTTTTCGGGATTTTACCATTGCTGCTCGTGATCCGCACCTCGACCGGGATGCTGCCCACGCGGTTGGTACCAGTGGCGGTTCGCACTACCAGCGGCATGTTCTGGTCAGTCACATTGGGAAAATAAATTTCCACTTCGGGCCGGATGTCGTCAAAGGAGTTGAAGGGATCGTCCCCGCAACTGGTCAAAAAGAGGCCAAAGACGGCCATTGCCACAATATTGATGATTTTTGAGAACTTCATGAGGTTTGTCAATTTTAGACCAAAATGAATAAATGCTTGATTTGTTGCCCAAACCGCCCGTTAGTCAACATCCCACCACAGCTTTTTGTCCAATAACTGCTGGGCGGGCGCGCTCGGGTTGGCCGCGAGCTCCAAAGCTGAATAGGGCAGAATAGTGGGGATGGTGGTGATGTTCTGGGCGTTACTGGCGATCGCCAAGCGCGGATAACCGGTGCGCCGGTAATCGTTCCAAGCCTCGATCGGGGTGCCCACCGAAGCGGCCCACTTATCACGGATCACGACATTGAGCCGGGCCTCGTTGTTGCGGGCGGCATCGTAGGCGGCCAAGCGCGCCAATACGTAAGCATTGGCATCGGCAGCAGCCACGCCCACTTTGGCCATCGATGCCCGAATGGCATTTTCAAAATACTGGCGGGCATCGCCGGCGGTGCCCAAAGTCAGGGCGGCCTCGGCCAAAATAAACTGGGCTTGGAAATGGGTCAGCATCCGGAACGGGGCATCGCCCCCGGTGTTGCTGCCCACAAAACCGATGGGGTAACGGCCCAACCGCGCCCGGGTCTGGATGGAGGGCGGAGTGCCGGTGCCACCGTTTTCAAAACCAATGTAACGGGCTTGGCCCTGATTGGTAAAGTAGAACGGAACGCGCGGATCGTTCAGGGTTTGGAGCGAATCCAAAAAACGCTGGCTGATGCAAATGTCAGTTTCACGGGCCTGAACAGCAAAGACAAAGAGCGGGTTTTGGTTGTTCTGGGTGGCAGTGTAGCGCATTTCCAAATCCTCGCTGTTGTTGCGGATAAAGTTGTTCTGGGCCAGCACTGCCGCTATACCGGTGCGGGCCGTATTGGCATCCACCTTGCGAATCTGCAAATACAGCTTGAGTTTGAGCGTGTTGGCGGCCCGGATCCAAGCGGCGATATTTCCGCTGTAATACAGATCATCGGCACCGGGGCGCAAGGCCGAAGGAGTTTGCAACAGCGCGATCCCTTCATCAATAAGCTTAAAAAGAGCGGGATAGATGTCCTGCTGTTTATCAAACTTGGGATTTTTGATTCCTTCTTGGTAGCGCAGCGACTCCGAAAAGGGAATATCGCCAAACAGGTCGGTGGCCATTGCAAAATTATAGGCCAGCAGTACCTTCGCAATCCCAGCGTAGTTCTGGGCATTGCCGCGTTCCTCAGCCACGCGCTGCACATCACGGAAACCCTTGAGGGTACCCGAAAAAAGCCCGGCAGAAAAACCCCAGGCATTATCGATGTCACCGCCGTTAATGCTGTACACATCGTACGAAGCCATTTGGGATTGCACTCCCGCATAATGCTGGATAAACACTCCGGCCATCCTGCCCAGGTCGTTGTTGAGGTTAAAGGCCAAGCCCAATTGGGCCCCACTCAAGGCCAAGCTGGGTGGCACACTGGTGGGATTGTTGGGCGAATTATTGACATCCAAGAAATTTTGGCAAGAACTGGCCCCAAATACCAGCACCAAAACCACCATTTTTATTGTGCTATTTTTCATACAAGTTCAAAATTGAAGATGAAAGTAAATCGCCGGCCCGGGCGGCTGCCCAGGCCGGGCATGTTTAGAAGGTCGCGTTCAGGTTGATCCCGAAGTTGCGGGTCGAGGGTGCGCTCTGGAATTCCAAGCCCAACCCGTTGCCGTTGGAGGGCCCGGTAGTGCTCGCATCGGGATCGATGTGGCGCAAAAACGGCGCAAAAAACCACAGGTTACGACCCGACACCGAGAGGGTTAGTGCCTTGATCGGGGTCTTGGCAAACCAAGTCGTCGGCATGTTGTAGGCCAACGATACTTGGCGCAGGCGCAGGTTGGTTCCGCTGAACACCGCAAACTCATTGAAACCAGTCCCAAATGCTGCCCAATATTGTTGCGAAGCAACTTGGATGTTGTTGGGCAGGCCCGATGATTGGCGGCCGGTTACGTCGGTGGCCAAAATACCATCGATGATCCGGGGGCGGTCGCGATCAACGGCGGTTTCCTCCGTGGCCCCGTTGCCAATGGCCCGACGGGCAGTGGCCGAGATCAAATCACCGCCTTGGCGGAAGTCAAATTGAAAACTCAACCGCAAGCCTTTGTAGGTGAGCGAATTGGTCAAATTGATCACATAGTCGGGGTTGGGATTGCCCACCACCGTGTTGGGCACGTTGGCAGCAAAAGGAAGGCCCGTCAATGGATTGATCAGCATCTTGCCCGTTTCGGGATCGCGAGGAACTGCCGCCGCCAATAGCACTCCATAGTCGCGGCCGGGCACCACAAAAGCCCCAATACCGCCAAAACGGTCTGTCCCCAATTGGAAGCGCTCCACGCCGGGGGGCAGTTCGTTCACTACGTTCTTGTATTTGGTATAGTTGGCCTGCATTTCCCATTTGAAATCGCCTACTACCACCGGCGTTCCGGTCAGCACCAGTTCCAATCCCCGGGTCGAGATCTTGCCCGCATTGGCCCGCTCGTTCTGGAAACCCGACGACGGAGCGATGCTGGCAAAGAAGAAGATTTGGTCAATCACTTGGCGGTTGTAATAGGACGCATCGATACCCAACCGATTGTTGAAAAAGCGCAGGTCGGCCCCCACTTCCCACTCGCTCTGGATTTCGGGGCGCAGGTTGGCGTTGCCCGCAGTGGTGCTCAAATTATAGCCATTGATCCCGTTGAACGGAAAGCGCGAGAAGGAGGTGTTATTGCCATAATCGCCTTGGATGTAGAGCGTGTTGAGCAAGTAGGGGCTGGCCGCATTGCCCAATTGGCCCCAACTGGCGCGCAATTTACCAAAACTGAAAATCTGGTTGTCCTTCAATGCCCCGAAGGCTTCGGTAAAAATAAACGACGTGTTGACCGAGGGGTAAAAGTAGGAATTCTGGCCCGGCGCAAAGGTGGACGACCAGTCATTACGGCCGGTCACGCCCAAAAACAAGAAGTCTTTGTAGGCCAATTGCAGATCGCCAAAGGCCCCCGCAAACCGCTCGCGGCTGTCGCTCTGATCCACGCGGGGAGTGGCGGCGTTGCCCACGCCATAGAAATCGGGCACGGCCAGCCCGTCACCAATGATGGTACTGCTGGTATATTTGTCATCGCGGACATCAAATCCGGCAATGAGGGTCGCTTCCAGATCAGCGGTGATTTTGCGGTTGACCGTGGCCAGCATATTGTGGATAAAACGAGTAAACCCTAGGTTATCGCGCAAAACCTGACCATTGGGAAACCGGCGGGCTCCAATTTTGTGGACTTGCAAGCGTTCATCGCGCCAAGAGTCCACGCCGACGCGGTAAACCAATTTGATCCAGTCCACTGGCTGGTAGGTCAGGTCAAAATTGCTGATTGACCGGTTCACGGTGGAATTGTAGCGGTTGTAGCGGTTGGTCCAATAGGGGTTATCGGTGCTGGCCGCATAAAACTGGCTATTGCCCTGGGCATCTTCGAAATTGCTTGGATCGTAACTACGGGGCAGAAACGGCAGCGCAAAATAGACGCTCGACAGGGTGTTGCCCTGCGGGCCGTCGCTTTGATCGGTCTTGATGTAATTAAAATTGGCTCCGAAGCTGAATTTGTTGCTCAATTTGGTGTTAACTTGCCCTTTGAGGGAAATCCGCTTCAACTGCGAAAGTGGCACAGTGCCTTGTTGGTCGGTGTAACCCACGTTGACGGCATAATTCGTATTTGGATTACCACCGCGCACCCCTAGATTGGTTTGGGAAATTTTGCCAATCTGGAAAAAATCCTTCACGTTGTTGGGATAAGCCTGGAAAGGGACAGTGTTGCCGAAGCGATCAACAATGGTCTGGGCCTCCCCATCGCGAAAACGCCCCCCCCAACTGGTGGTCACTTGTGGATCGGCCAAGAAACCATTGCCCCCTTGGCCAAAACTATTCTGCAACTTGGGCATGCCCATCACCTGAGAAAAGTCCATGGAAGAAGACAACGTCACTTCGGAACGACTTTCCTTGGCCAGTTTCTTGCCCGATTTGGTGGTGATTACCACCGCTCCGTTCACACCGAGCGCTCCATACACGGCTGAGGCAGCGGGGCCTTTCAGCACCGTCACGCTCTCGATATCCTCCGGGTTCACGTCAGAAAGCCGTCCGCCACTGGTAGAACCGAACAGGTTGGTTTCCGAGCCTGTCGAACTGTTATCGATCGGAATGCCATCCAGCACGACCAAGGCTTGGTTGCTGCCGTTGACCGACTTGTTGCCCCGGATCACCACTGAGGCCGCAGCCCCGGGCGATCCCGAACCCTGTAGGATCTGCACCCCCGCAAATTTACCTTGCAGGGCTTGGGCCACATCGGGCGTAGATTGCTGTGAAATGGCCGCCCGGTTCACTTCTTGGATCGAGTAGCCCAGTTTGCGGGTATCGCGCTCAATGCCCACGGCGGTCACGACTACTTCGCTCAACAATTTCTCGTCGGCAAGCAGCTTTACATTAAATTCGGTGCGATTGCCAATTTCTACCTCTTGGGTGATCAGCCCCACAAAACTAATAACGAGCGATTTGGCTCCGGCAGGTAGTTGAAGGCGGAATTTGCCCCCGGCATCGGTGACAGTACCAGTGCTGGTACCTTTGATTTGAACAGCAGCCCCGGGCAACGGCTCGCCGTCGTCTCCGGTGACTTTTCCATTTACTGTCTGGGCTTGGGCCTGGGCTTGCACGAATGCAAACAGCAAGCACCAAACCACCATCAGGATGGTTCGGATTTTTGTCATGGTGTGTTAATTTGACGATGAATGATACTATTTTCCCAAGGTTGCCCTTCGGTCAGTCTAAAACTGTCTGACGTTAGTTGGCCCTAAGAAATGCAAATGTGTGCAGTCTTGGGGAAAAATCAAAATCTTTATTTTGGACAAAAAAAATAAGACTCAAAACCAGGGCGATTTTTTTTATTCGTACTGGCGGCGGCTCGCAATGCTGCGGCCCAGTGTCACCTCGTCGGTGTATTCTAGTTCGCTGCCCACGGGCACTCCCCGGGCAATGCTACTGATCTTGAGGTTGGCTTCTTTGAGTTTTTTGGCCAAGTAAAATGAGGTCGTGTCTCCTTCCATGGTGGCGCTGATGGCCAAAATAATTTCTTTCACCTCGGGGAGGGCGGCTACCCGGATCACGAGCGAATCGATGTGGAGATCGCCCGGCCCTATGCCTTCAATAGGCGAAATAACCCCGCCCAAGACATGGTACAGCCCTTGATATTGTCCGGTGTTCTCGATGGCCAGCAAATCGGGGGTGTTTTCCACTACGCATACAATCGAGCGGTCACGCGCGGGGTTGGCGCAAATGCTGCAAATGGTGCTGTCCGAAATATTGTGGCACTGCTGGCAATAAGCGATCTCGGTGCGCAATTTGACCAAACTGGAGGCCAACCGGAGGGTTTCCTCTTCGCTTTCTTTCAGCAGGTACAGGGCCAAGCGAAGGGCGGTTTTTTTGCCTATACCTGGCAACTTGGAAATTTCGTTGACAGCATTCTCGACCAATTTGGAAGGAAAATTCATGGGCTAGGTTTCCAATTTGGGGCAAGTTAAGCCAAGCACCGCTTTTTGGCAAACAAGCGGGGAGAATCAGCCCGCGACTGAATTGCTCCAAGGCAATGACGGCACCTTTGCTTGCCGCAATAACCGCGCTATGGGTGGTAATCAGCCGTAAACACAACGCTTCCATTGGTTTTATCAATGTAACGGTCGGTTTAGCCAAGCAATTGTTTTTTAGTTCCTTTTCGACTTGCCGGCCAATACCATCAGTTGTGATGGCTTGGCGAGATTGTGTGCTGCATCCAACGCATCAACCAGGCCCAACTGTCCCCCATGCTTGTTTGCACAATCCTCTGCCCTGTCCAAAGGTGAAGAAAATACACCTTGCCAAAAAGAAGTCCGAGAATGGCAGGTAGTACCGTACATTTCAGCATTAAGATGCATTAAATTTACAGATACGTTATCAATCATTGAGCCAGCGAAGATCGTGGAGATCTGGGCTGGCTCAATGGTCACTGAAAATATTATTCACCGCTGGATAAGTCAAGCTGCCCAAAAACCGGCCACATTACAAGACCAACTCGCGATCGCTGAAACCAATGACAGCGGTCAACATCAATGGTCGGCAGAAAGTGATTGGTTGCCGCTGGCAACTATCTGCTAAAAAGCTGGGAATAATGCGTAATAAAATGCTTGAATGCCATTTCAATTATTGCATCGCGATGGATTGGACCAGGGGGCAGGGTCAACACATCCTGTTCCGTCTCCCCTATCATTGGGTTTTTGAAATCTTTCATTTTGCTGACCGGCTGGTAAGTAATTTTGACTTCATCAAGATTGAAACTGCAATTCAGATAGCAACTTGGGTAAGGTTGCACCATTCCATAGGCATTTTTGATCGATAGGTGAATGCGTATGTCATATTTATTGGACACCGTCGAGCTGTCATAAAGCAGGGCGTAACTGGAGTAAACTGTTTCAGTTCGGTTTGAATCGGCATCAAAAAGCGTCAAATTGAAGTAAGCCCGCCCCCGGTTGGATACATCGGCCACTGGCACAATATGGTAAATACGCTTATCAACTTGGATGGAGCGGGCTTGCGAAAAGTTGACCGGAATACTAGAAAGCCAATACTGGATTTTTTTCACCGCTGGCCCTGCGGGTGGCACCGGCATCGGGGCTGTTATTGTTTTTGGGTCAGCAGCGATCACGCCCGGCGCAACCAAGGGATCAGCAGTGGCGGGGCTTTCTTTTGTTGCTGCCACCTCACTCACTGGATTTTGCAACGTCTCCTTGTTTGCCACAGCGTCCACTGGCTGGCTGCCAGCACTGGCGGCCGGTGCTGGTGGCAACGAACTGACATTGGGCAATTCTTTTTTCTGACTAGTGAAGGCCCAATTGGTGTTTTTTATACTGGCGCTACCCTCTTCCTGATTGGGCGCGGCAATTACTGGAACATCATTCGTTGGCGAATTCGCTACTTCTGACCTAGGTTTCTTGGCTGCACTGTCCAGCAAAGCCTGAGCCGAACCAATGGGCTGAATTTGGTTTTTTTCGGTTCCGGACACTTCCAATAATGCTTTGGTGTAGTTGATAATAAAGTAGTCCACCGCGTAACGGATGGCCAGCTCACGGGTCAACGTACCGGTTTCGTTGCTCACTGTTGCCGTAAGTATGCCATCACTAAGTTTCAGCATCTCGCCCTCGGCGTAATACGTTTGTGATTCGTTTTCCAAAAAATAAGTCACTTCCAAAAAGCTGTTAGGATTGGCCTGCCATGCTCCTTGTTTGAGATGAGCTTGGAAAAATACGATTCGGAGGTTTTCGTCGGGGGCCAGTTCCCCGCTCATGATGGCCTCAGCCTCATAAACCCGAACTGGAGCACCGTTTTGCTCCACATCGATGGCCAATTCATACTTATTGGCCGCCTTTTTTGGCCGAAAAGTATAATTGTAGATCTTGTCTTGGTAATCGAGTTTGCGCGATACTTGTTGGGCATTGATGCTAGCAAAAGCAATCAATAGGAACGGTAATACAACTAAATTTTTCATAAGCGTTAATTGTAGAAACATGGCAGATAAATTGAAATTTATTTTGAGTTTATTTATGAATGAGTTGAAGAAGTCTCACT
>JAYUVL010000136.1:0-2784 GCA_043754075.1 Cytophagales bacterium
GGTCGGTTCGTCGAGCAGCACCAGATCACTGGCCCGGGCGGCCAACACGCCCCGGGCCAAGGCCAGCCGCTGTTTTTGCCCACCGGAGAGATTCACCCCTTTTTCTTGGATGCTCGACTCCAGCCCGCGCGGGAGTTGGGCCACCACTTCGGAAAAATGGGCGGTTTCGCATACTTGCAGGATTTCTTCGGGGGAAAAGGGCAGCCCTAGCGTAATGTTGTAAGCAATGGTATTTTCAAAAATTTCTGGTTCTTGGGGAAACAGCGTCACGCTGTTGGTCAAGGTGCCCAACCCGGGGCAGGGCCGCCCGTCCACCGTCAGTTGCACCCCGGGCTCGGGCAAGTAAAGCCCGCGCAACAGGGCTAGCAGGGTACTTTTGCCGCTGCCGCTCTCGCCAATGAGGGCAATGCGCTGCCCCCGTCGCACGCGCAAGTGCAAGCCATGTAAGCCTTGGGCCGAATGGTGGCCTTGGTAGCTTTCGCGGTGCGAAAAATGCAGTTGGCCGATTTCAATGAGTTTCCAGTCTGGGGGCAGGGGTTGAATGGCCTCGGGGCGGTGCTGTTCGTGATAGTCACGCTCAATCGCAAAAGCGGTTTGCACATCGGTGTTGTATTGCACCACTTGGGTGTATTGCCACGCCACATCATGGAACACACTGGTAAATTGGTTGACATAACCCAACAAGGCAATCAGCCCGCCGACATAGAAAACTTCGCCCGGCACCCAATGTTGATGGACGTAGCCCAGCGCAATGACCGCATAAGTGATCGTGACCAGCATATCGGCCACAAACCATTTCCATTCATTGATCAGTACTTGGCGGCGGTAGGGGAAGAAAATATCGGCCACTTTGCGCATCAGGCCGGTCTGCATCTGCTGCTCCAGCCGCAGGGTGATAACGGTGGTGATGTTCGACAAACTATCAAACAAGGTGGCCGAGACGATGTGTTCTTTTTCATTGCTCTCGTCAAGGGCTTTGATGAACGGTTTGTCAAATTTGAAGATCACCCACACGGTGAGCAGGCCCAAAGCAATGCCAATGGCGCCAAACAAGGGCGAAAAATAAAGCATCGCGGCAAAAGAAAACACAAACTTGAACACCGCGTGGAGGTACATGAACCCACCCTCGAAAAAATGTTTGAGGGCTTCATAGGCTTTGCGGATCCGGTTGATGGTCGCTCCGCTGTGGTGGTCTTGGTGCCATTTGACGGGCAAGTGCAGGGCCTGGTGATAGCGTTCCGCCAAAAAATTGCGGCTCAGGTTAAAGGCCAGGCTGCGTTCCATGACCCGGGCCGGGCCGTGGAACGCCCATTCGGCCAGTTTCAGCAATAAATAACTGGCCGCATACAGCCCGGCGTAATACAAGACATCCGACGAAGCACTGCGCTGCACTCGATCCACAAACCAGCCAAAAAGCAAGGGATTTGCCGCCCCCGCCAAATTGGCCAAACCAAATAGGGCGTAAATCAGCACGTAGCGGCCCCTTTCGTGTTTGGCATAGTGCCACGCAGTGCGAAGCAGGGAAATGTAGGGATTGGTGGGTAGCGGATCAACGGGCATGATGGGGACATTGGACAACAGTTAGCCTAACGCCGCCCCCTCGCCCAATAGTTCCCCATCCATTGGGCAGGTATTGTGATTGGCCGCTTTGGTGCATGATCATTTTGTTAATTCGCCGCCATTTGGGCCAAAAGTCCCGTTTCCTCCCTTCCATTTGCCAACTTTGTAAGTCATTTTAGTGTTTACTATCAATCATTGATCAAAGTGGGGAAAACCCCTAACTTATTTTTTGGACGACATGAAAATTGGGATCGTATGTTACCCTACCTTTGGTGGTAGTGGAGTAGTGGCTACCGAACTGGGCAAAGCGTTGGCCGAAGGTGGCCATGAGATTCATTTTATCACCTATGAGCAGCCGACTCGCCTGTTAGAGTTTTTCAACGAAAACATTTACTACCACAAGGTCGATGTGCTCTCCTACCCGCTGTTTGAGTTTGCCCCCTACGAACTGGCCCTGGCCAGCAAGATAGTGAACGTGGCCAAGTACGAACACTTGGATCTGTTGCACGTCCACTATGCCATTCCGCACGCTTCGGCCGCCTTCATGGCGCGCGAAATCCTCAAAAGCCAAGGAATTCACTTGCCCTACATTACCACTTTGCACGGCACCGATATCACGCTGGTGGGCAAAGATGAGACGTATGAGCCGGTGGTTACTTTCAGCATCAACCAGTCCGACGGTGTTTCTACCGTATCGGAAAGCCTCAAACAAGATACCTACGCCCATTTTGCGGTGACCAAGCCCATTGAGGTCATCCCAAATTTTATTGATCTGGGCCGGTTCAAGAAACAGAAAAAGGAGCATTTCAAGCACGCCATCTGCCCCAATGGCGAGCGGCTGGTGGTGCACACCTCCAACTTTCGCAAGGTGAAACGGATCGATGATGTGATCAAAATCTTTTGCCATATCCGGCAAGCCATCCCGGCCAAATTATTGTTGGTGGGCGACGGGCCCGAACGCCGCCGGATCGAGCAACTGTGCCAAGACATGAACCTGTCAGATGATATCCGGTTCTTGGGCAAACTGGAGGCCATCGAGGAGGTACTGTCGGTGGCCGACCTGTTCCTGATGCCCTCCGAAAAAGAAAGTTTTGGCCTGGCCGCCCTCGAGGCAATGGCCTGCGAAGTGCCGGTGATATCGAGCAATACGGGCGGCATCCCCGAGCTGAACATCCACGGCCAAACTGGTTTTTTGAGCAATGTGGGCGATGTGCAAGAAATGGC
>JAYUVL010000137.1:0-7308 GCA_043754075.1 Cytophagales bacterium
CCCAGAAAATTGTTCCGCAAATGCCCTAGGTGTAGCGGTTTATTGGTATTGGGCGACGAATATTCCACCATTACCCGCTTGCCGTTGGCGGGCAGGTTGCCATAGTCGGCTTGTTCCACTATGCTGGCCAACGTTTGCACCCACAGTTGGGTGGAGAGTTCAATGTTGAGGAAGCCCTTGATAACGTTAAAATTGTCAACGATGTCGACGTGCTGCTTGAGGTATTCGCCCAGCAAGCGAGCGGTTTCTTCGGGGCTTTTTTTGGTCAATTTTACCAACGGGAAAACCACGAGGGTAAAATCCCCGGCAAATTCTTTTTTGGTAGGCTGGAGTGCGATGCTCGCCGGGGGGGCTTCCACCCCAAAAACTGCGGATATTCCCGTTAAAATTTCTTGTACGATGGTTTGTTCCGAACTCATTGTGGTAATATATATGTCAAAAGTAGAAAATTAAGCCAGATTCTCCCTGACTTCCCTCAGCGAAAATCCCCATAAATTTTGGCCGGGCCAGTGGTTGGGTAGGTAACGTGCGGGTGATTCTTTGGCTCAAGCAGCTACTGCCCACTTGGCCGTCGGCCCGGGGCTGATGCTCGCCAAAGAACAGGTAGTCCAACGTTTCACTGCGGGCCTGAAGGTCGATGAGCCAAGACAAAGAATATCTCATACCGGGTTTTTCGCAGTGGGTTTGGTGCCAAAAGTAAGAAGATTTACGCGGATCACGTTTTTTGTTTCTTCTTTTTGGCCGCTGGAAACAGGATATTGTTCAGGATTAAGCGGTAGCCGGGCGAGGAGGGATGCAAATTGAGATCGGTCGGGGGCTCATTGATCATGTGCATATAATCTTCTGGATCGTGGCCGCCGTAGAAGGTCCAAGTCCCTTTGCCAAAAGTACCGTGAATGTATTTGGCTTCATTGAGGCTCTTGGTTTCGCCCATGATCACCGTTTCGGCCTTGATCAGGCTCTTTTTAAATCCAGTTGTTTGCCCCATGAAGCCTTTGATGTTGGTGGCGTGGTTTTGGGTGAGCATCGTGGGGATCGGATCCCATTTGGCCGAAAATTGAAAAAGTTTGAAAAAATCGTTGCGCTCGGCCAGTCCGCGATCCCGGGGCTGGGTGTCAATATCGGCATACTCGTTTTCGTAGGGGTCCAGCTCGAGGGTAAAGTTTTTGAAAGCAAAAGTCTTGGTGAAATCCAGTTTGCGGTTGGCTTGCGGATCATAGGCATCGCCATCATAGACCCCGTCGCAAATGTCAACCCCGTCGGCGGCCAGGGCGATGTCATACGTGTCAGAAGCGGAACACATGGCAAACAGAAAGCCACCGCCTGCGCAAAAGTCGCGCATTCGCTTCACCACGGCCAGTTTGAGCTGGGAGGCTTTTTTATAACCATACTTGTGCATCAAGTCTTGGGTTTCTGTCAGTTGGGCTTGGTACCAAGTTTGCCCACTACTGCTGCGGAACATTTTGCCAAACTGCCCGGTAAAATCTTCGTGGTGCAGGTGTAGCCAATCATATTTGGGTAATTCGTTTTCCAATACTTCGGCATCAAAAACAGTGGTGTAGGGGATTTCGGCATAAGTCAAGACCAGCGTAACGGCATCGTCCCACGGTTGCTTGCTCTTGGGTGAATACACTGCAATTTTCGGGGCCACTTCCAACTTCATCACGTCCATGTTGGCTTCGGGGTCAATGATCTGTTCTTTGAGGCTCACGGCTTGGGCATCGGAGAGGACTTCATAGCTTACTCCCCGCACAATAAGTTCATTTTCAAATGCTTGTAGGTATTTATACATAAAACTGCCCCCTCGGTAGTTGAGCAGCCACTCGGCTTCGGCGTTTTGTTGGAGGACCCAAAAAGTCATGCCGTAGGCTTTGAGGTGGTTTTTTTGGGTGTCGTCCATCGCGACCAATAGATAAGCGGATCGAGCTGGCAAACTGACAAAAATACCAGCTAGGCAAAAAAAGAGGCAATAAAAGCAGGTATGTTTCATGCGTAAATGGTTCAGCTTGTAACTTTGCCCCAATTTACTAGATCTCACTTCAAATATTCACTTGCTAACTGAACGAATTCGCCAAAAATTACAAGAAAGGGCGCAAAACAATACTTTGCGCAGCCTCTCTTTGTCCAGTGGATCGGTTGATTTTTATTCAAACGATTATTTGGGCTTGGCTCGAAGCCCCGCCTTGGCCCAGTGCGTGCAAGTAGAGTATGCGCAAGCCTGCGAGCTCAACCGCCTAGGGGCAACGGGCTCCCGGCTGTTGTCGGGCAATTCGGCCTATGCAATGGCGTTGGAACGGAAGCTGGCCCAGCTTTTTCAGGGGGAAGCGGCCTTGCTGTTCAATTCTGGCTATGCAGCCAATCTGGCAGTGTTGTCCAGCCTTGCCCAAAAAGGGGATTTGATTTTGTACGACGAGCTGATCCACGCCAGTTTGCGCGAGGGCTACCGATTGAGCTTGGCCGCCCACCTGGCCTTTGGGCACAACGATTTGGGCGATCTGGCCCATAAACTGGCCCATGCCCGCCACACTTCGGCGGGGGCAATCTTGGTCGTCACCGAAACGGTGTACTCCATGGACGGCGACAACGGCATTCTGCGGGAGACGTTGGAACTTTGTGAACAATACGGGGCCTTTGCAATCGTGGACGAAGCGCACAGCACCGGGATTTTTGGGCCCGGAGGCAGTGGCTTGGTGTGTGGGGAAGGCCTGGCCGCGCGTTTTTTTGCCCGCATCTACACCTTCGGCAAAGGCATTGGGGCGCACGGGGCCTGCGTGGTGGGCAGCCAAAGCTTGGTTGATTATTTCATCAATTTTGCCCGCCCGTTTATCTATTCCACGGCCATGCCCCTGCACAACTTGGTGAGCATTGCCTGTGCCTTCGACCATTTGGCGGCCCATCCTGCGTTGGCCGCACATTTGCAGGCAGTGGTGCAATACTACCGCACAAAAATTGGGGAACTGTCATTTCCACCTGATGTTAAAATAATTATTAATACCGGCCCCATCCAAGTATTGTTGGTGCCGGGCAGTGCGCGTTGCAAAGCATTGGCTGCGCACCTGATCCGGAGTGGCTGCGAAGTTAGGCCCATCGTTGCGCCCACAGTCAAGGCAGGGGAGGAGCGGCTCCGGATCTGTCTCCACAGTTTCAATACCCCCGCCGAAGTTGATGTTTTAATCCATGCTTTGCGCCAGTTCGGGTGGTAGATTAGTTGGCTTTGGTGGTGAAAATCCTACCTTTGTTCCTCGGTACTGCGGCGACCAGAACGGGCTACCCAGCACTCATTTTTCAATTGTGACCCTAAAAAAAACAATGATTCTCAGCGATTTGGAAATTGCAAAACACATTGGGAACCGGCAGATTGTCATCGAACCTTTTGATGAAACCTGCTTGGGGACCAATTCCTACGATGTTCATTTGGGCAAATGGTTGGGCACTTACCGCGACGAAGTATTGGATGCCCGCCAGCACAACCGATTGGAGGTTTTTGAAATTCCCGCCGAAGAAGGGTATGTACTTTTACCCGGCAAACTCTACTTGGGCGTAACCTTGGAATACACCGAGACCCATGCCCATGTACCCTTTCTGGAGGGCAAATCGAGCGTGGGCCGCTTGGGCATTGACATCCATGCCACGGCTGGCAAGGGCGATGTCGGTTTTTGTAACCATTGGACCCTCGAGATTTCGGTGTCGCAAAAAGTGCGGGTGTACGCTGGGATGCCCATCGGCCAATTGATTTTTTTTGTGATCGAGGGGCAGATCCACAACTATTACAACAAAAAATCTTCAGCCAAATATACCGAGCGCACTGATAAACCTGTTGAATCTATGATGTGGAAAAATACGTTCTAATTATTGTTAGCTTTCTGCTACCAACTCAAGCCGCACAGTCACCGCAAATTCCGGCCTAACTGGGAGTTCGGGCAAGCTATTTGCTTATTTTCTTACATTGTCCTTTTTTGGCCTGATTATGAGAAAAAACGTGATTGATTTACTTCGGTCTTGGTGGTGGGGAATGGGATTCTTGCTCAGCTTGGGCGCTCATTTTACAGCCGCTGCCCAATATTTTACCCAAATCGCTACTTTAGACGACCATTTGCCCTCCAATAAAGTGAACTGTTTGGTCACCGATCGGGAGCAGAACGTATGGGTGGGCACGGATCGGGGATTGGCCAAATTTTCGGCCAAGGACTCAACTTGGCAAACCGTTGTCCTCCCGGAAATAGGCCAGGTTACTGCCTTGGCCGTGGATGGCCAAGGGCAGATTTGGGTCAGTGGCCTTCAGCAGTCGGTCAAGTTGGTGCAGTTGGATCTGAGCGGCAAGGTGCTGTTTCAGAGCGAAGTGCCTAATTTCCAGAACAAAAGCTTGTATGTCAATGGATTGGCGGTTGATAAGCAACGCCGCAAATGGTTGGCCACCGATGAGGGGGGCGTGTGGATGATTGACCAAAACAACAAATGGTTTTGTTATGATCAATCTACCCAGCCCGATATGCCGACCAACAAGATGAACAGTGTAGTGATTGACGAAACGGATACCAAGTGGTTTGGGACCGAAATGGGCCTGCTGTCCACCGAAGATGGACAAGATTGGCCACTTTATTACGTCGAGGGCGCGGTGAACGCTTCGGCCGCTGATGGGGCGGGAACGGTGTGCGTGGGCGTGATCAACCGCAAGGGCCGCTCCGAAATGTACTGCAACAAAGACGTGTACAAACTGGTGGGCCAACGCCAAAAAGACAACGCATTCAAAATCAGGGCCATCCTGATGGAAGAACAAGGCGGGGTAGTATGGGCGGTGGGCACTGGTATTGCGCGGTATGCCAAGTCGAGCAAGGAACTATTTGATCTGGACAATTCCGGGCTGACCAGCAATTTGGCCACGTGCATCGGCAAATCGGTTTCCCGGAGTGGCGAAAAAGTATTTTGGGTGGGTACTGCTGATAAAGGCGTGTTCCTGCTGCGGTTCTCAACTCCCCCGGTCATTCCGGTGGAAGAACCCGTAGTGGCCAAGGTGGACACCAAGGCGTTGGATGCTAGCAAGCCCGTCAATCTGTCTGCTGGGGTCAGCGAACGCCAGCCGGAGCTAAAAAAGGTGGAAATAGTGGCCTTGCCCGAGGCCAAGCCCGAACCCGAACCAGAGCCATTGCCCCAACTTGAAGTGAAACCCGAGCCCAAGCCAGCCGAGGTGGCCGTTACCCTCAACGAGCAGAAGATCAAAGCGGGCGAAACCATTAGTTTGGAAAAACTGAGCTTTGTCAAGGGCAGCGCCCGGCTCACCGATTACATTGGGGCGGATGTATTAGTCAAATTCATGCAGGCGCACCCCAATGTGGAGATTGAACTTTCGGGGCACACTGACAAGAACCCCGATACCTGGCACCCCGAATATGCCCGGATCAGCAGTCAACACCTCGAGCTGTCCAAACAACGGGTGGAGACGGTGGCCAACTATCTGATCAAGAAAGGGATCGCCCCAGAGCGGATCAAAACGCAAGCCTACGGCGGCGAAAAACCGCTGGTCAACAAAAGTTCGGAGAAAAACATGCGCGTGGATTTAAAACTGTTGAAGGTGAATTAACGCCGCATTTTTTTAATTTAGCCAAAAATGGCACGGACGCGTAGGTTTCGCATCCGTGCCATTTTTTATGGATTTATTTGCTGGTCTTCGCCCGCATACGGTGTTGTAGGGTACACTCGGAGCGCTGCGTTGGGTGGGCTAGATCTTGGTTTTGGGGTCAAATTGCTCCAAGTAATCGGCCACTTTGCGGACAAACATCCCGCCGAGTGCACCATCCACTATCCGGTGATCATAGGAGTGGGAAAGGAACATCAGGTGGCGGATCCCGATCAGGTCGCCCATTTCGGTTTCAATCACGGCGGGTTTTTTCTGGATGGCTCCAAGCGACAAAATGGCAACTTGTGGCTGCAAAATAATGGGAGTGCCCATTACATTGCCAAAAGATCCGATATTGGACACGGTGTAAGTGCCGCCCGATAGCTCGTCGGGGGTAAGCTTGTTTTCCCGGGCGCGTTTGGCCAGATCGTTTACTTTATAGGTTAGCCCGACGAGGTTGAGCTGGTCGGCATTTTTGATCACGGGCACAATCAGGTTGCCAGTGGGCAGGGCCACGGCCAGTCCCACATTGATGTCTTTTTTGACAATGATGGTGTCCCCGTCCACCGAGGAGTTGACCAATGGGAAATCGCGCAGGGCTTTGGCCACTGCCCAAATAAAAATCGGGGTATAAGTAAGGTTTTGGCCCTCGCGCTCCTTAAATGATCGCACGTTGGCATTGCGCCAGTGGACCACGTTGGTCATGTCAGCCTCGACAAACGAGGTGACGTGGGGCGAGATCCGTTTGGAATCTACCATGCGCTGGGCAATCATTTTGCGCATCCGGTCCATTTGGATCAAATCGGCTTGGCCGCTGTACGAAACGGCCGGTTTGACGCTCTCCGTTGAGGTTTCGGCCATGATGGGGCGTACTTCTGGCTGGACTTGTGGTTTGGGCACACTTTTCTCCACCAATGCCGCCGGGGGGAGTTGGGTCCGAGTTTGCAGGTAATTCAGCAGGTCGGTCTTGGTCAGTCGGCCATCTTTGCCAGTGCCAGCTACCCGATCCAGCTCGGTCATGGGGATGCTTTCCGACCGGGCGATGTTGAGCACCAGCGGGGAATAGAACCGCCCCACTTCGGCTTCGGCCAGCAGTTGGGCCGGGGCGGTCAGGGCAATGGCTTCGGCCACCAGCGCTTCGGCCTTGGCAACGGGTGTTTCTTCGGGCGTGTTGGGGGCAGTGCCATTGGTTGGGCCGGTGGCGATCCGGGCAATCACCCGACCCACTTGGACCACCTCGCCCACTTGGGCCAATATCTCCTGCAATACACCCGCGTGAGTGGCCGGTATCTCGGTGTCCACTTTATCGGTGGCCACTTCCAGCACCGGTTCATCTTGCCCAATGGGATCCCCCGGTTTTTTGAGCCAGTTCAGGATAGTCCCCTCCATGACGCTTTCGCCCATTTTGGGCATCACCATATCTACCAGAGCCATTTTGAGTGTCGTTTAATGGTATTCTTTGCCTACCCGCCCTACGGCCAGCACGCATTGATCAAGTGGGGCAAAGATAAATCAACCCGGCAAATTCTCTCTTTTACTGGATAGCAGAGGGCAAATATATCTTGAATGTGCTCCCTTGATCCAGTTTGCTTCCCAGATCAATGCGCACTTGGAGGGCATCTACTTGGGCTTTGGCCAAGTAGATGCCCGAGTCCTTTGCCCTCGGTGTGCGTGTGCAGGCGTCGGTACATCCC
>JAYUVL010000138.1:0-11167 GCA_043754075.1 Cytophagales bacterium
CACAAAGCTGGGCGATCAGGGCATGGTCGTGGGGGTCAAATGAGGTCAATCGGTCATCGATCAAGATGAAATCATTGCCGGTTCCTTGGTATTTTGTGAAATGGAGTGCCATAACCACTGAGTTTTACGTAATTTTGTGGAGTCGAACAATTTTAAACAATATCCTTGACTAATGCAATAGCATTTTTGTTGCATTGGACCAATGGTAAATTATTTGAGCACACCATCAAAAATACACATTGGGACGCATCCTTGCCATAGATTACGGAACTAAACGAGTTGGTTTGGCCGTGACCGATCCACTCAGAATATTTGCAACCGCACTGTGCACGATCCACTCCGCAAAACTGATCGCATTCTTAAAGGAATACCAAACCCAAGAGCAAATTGATGGCTTTGTACTGGGGATGCCCAAACGGTTGGACAATACTGATACCAACAATACCAAGCATGTCAATATATTCAATAAATTATTGACTAAAAACTTTCCGGACATTCCAGTTTACTTGGTCGATGAGCGGTTTACTTCTTCCATTGCTTTGCGGACTTTGATCCAGGCCGGGACAACCAAAAAATTCCGTCGCGAAAAATCCAATATTGACAAAGTGAGCGCCGTGCTGATTTTGCAGACTTATTTGGAGCGTAGTATTTCGGGTGCCCCCATTCTTGCAAATTTGTAACACAAAAGACGACCATATTTATGATTTATCCAATTGTGGCCTATGGCGACCCGGTGTTGCGAAAAGTGGCAAGGGACATAGAACAAGGCGAAATCGATCTTCAGCAGCTTGCCTCCGATATGTACGAAACCATGCACCATGCTGAGGGCGTTGGGCTGGCGGCCCCCCAAATTGGCATGGACATTCGCGTGTTTGTCGTTGATGGGTCCACCACCAATGATGAAGATCTCAAAACGTTCAAGCAGGTTTTTGTCAATCCCCAAGTGATCCAGCAAGAGGGCAAACTATGGCCCTACGAAGAAGGCTGTTTGAGCATCCCCAACATCCGTGAGGAGGTGAAACGCCAAGAAAATATCCGCCTGAGGTACTTTGACCAAGATTGGGTGGCCCATGAAGTTGAGTTCTCGGGCATGAGGGCCCGGGTGGTCCAGCACGAGTACGACCATATTGAGGGCAAATTGTTTATCGACTACCTGTCGCCCTTGCGCCGAAGGCTCCTCAAGGGCAAGTTGGCCGATATTTCGCGTGGACAAGCCAAGACCGATTACCGGATGAAGTTCCCGGCCAAAAAATAGATGGGCATGATCTATAAAGCACTGGCCCTCCAGACCACCTGCCACGCGGTCAACCACCTGACTACTCAAGCCGAGGTCAGGGCGCACGTCCGGCGGGAAATTGACCGGATCGGGGCGCAAATCAAGGCTTCGGTGGCTTTTATTGGCCGCGATTTGCGTTTGGTCGTTTTGCCCGAATATTTTCTGACCAGTTTCCCGCTGGGCGAAAGTTTGGCCCAGTGGCGCGAAAAAGCTTGCTTGGCCGCCGATGGCCCAGAGTTTGAATGGCTCGGCAAGGTGGCCCAAGCCAACCAAATTTTCTTGTCCGGCAATGCCTACGAAACCGATCCCCATTTTCCCGATCTTTATTTTCAGGCCAGTTTTATCATTGGCCCGTCGGGCGAGGTAGTGCTGAGGTACCGTCGGCTGGTCTCGATGTTCGCCCCCACCCCTCACGATGTTTGGGAAAAATACTTGGACATTTATGGGCTGGAAGGCGTCTTCCCCGTTGCGCAGACTGAGATTGGCCGCTTGGCCTGTATCGCTTCCGAAGAAATCCTTTACCCCGAGATTGCCCGGTGCCTTGCCATGCGGGGGGCCGAAGTGTTTTTGCACTCCTCCTCCGAAGTGGGCAGCCCACTGCTCACCCAAAAAAATGTGGCCAAACTGGCCCGGGCCATTGAAAACATGGCCTATGTGGTATCGGCCAACTCGGCGGGCATCTCGGGCATACCCATCCCCCTTGCTTCCACCGATGGGAGCTCCAAAATAGTCAACTACAACGGTTTGGTGCTGGCTGAGGCCGGCTACGGCGAAAGCATGGTGGCCAATGCCGACATTGATCTCAATGCCCTGCGGCATTTCCGCCACCGGCCCGCAATGGGCAACCTATTGGCCCGCCAACGGTTCGAGCTATATGCCGAAAGCTATGCCCAGCACAGCTTTTATCCCCCAAATACCTTACAAGGCCAAGTGGCGGACCGGAGCCATTTTGTCAACACCCAAGTGGAAACCATCGCCCGGCTGGATAAACTGGGGCTGATCTGAGCGCCGCTCACCGCCAGGGACTGGCCGCAACCAGGCCGAGCAACTGAGCGGCTGGCAGGTGTCGCCCAAGGTAATGGCCTATCTTTCGTAATACTGTTTAGCTACCCAAAGCAGGCCAAAAGATTCGCTCCCGTCGCGCTCGGCCGATTTGTGGTGGGCATGGTGGGCGCGGCGCAGTGCGCGCAAGTATTTGTTTTGCGATTTGCGGAAAAATGGATATCGCTGGTGGATGAACACGTCATGGACCCAAAAATACACCACTCCATACAGGGTAATTCCCAACCCAGCGGAGAGCAAGGGATTGCCCCCGGCTGCAATGCCCAGGTAGATCAGCCAAGCCCCTGGTACGGCAAAAAAAAGGAAGAACAAATCATTCCGTTCAAAAAAATGGCCTTCGCCTTTTCGATGGTGTGATTCGTGCAACAGCCACAAGGGCCCGTGCATCACATATTTGTGCAATATCCAAGCGGCAAACTCGGTAAGGGAAAAAGCGAGTAGGAAAACAGCTAAGTGAATAAGCAAGTTCATTATCAAAATAGTTTGGCTATTTAACTTTTTCCTTTTCCCAATTGTTTTAAGGTCGTTGGTGTAACTTTAAACCTTGTAAAAGCATTATTAGCAAGTGCTGGCCCTCTAGGCCCTAACTTTTTCTGCATGACACACCCATTGTTTCAATTTTTCCGCCACAATATCCGCATCGTCAGCGCTTGCCTGGTGGTTTGTGCGCTCGCCGCCACTGGTTGCATCGACGGTGAGGCGATTAAACAAGAAATCGGCCGACCCGTGGCCAAGGGACGAACCGGCGAAATCATCGTCGTGGTCGATTCTGCCAAATGGGCGGGGCCAGTGGGCGAAGCATTGCGCCTGGCCGTTGCCCCACCAGTGCCGGGCCTACTCGGTGAGGAGCCGTCGTTCACAATGCGCCACGTAAACCCCTACCAGTTCAATGACTTGCTCCGTCGGCACAAAAATATCATTTTTCTGGCTCCCTTGGAAGGCAGTAGTGCCTCTACTCAGCGCATGAAACAATTTTTTACCAAAGAAAGTTTGGAACGGATCGCCAAGGACGACAACACTTACATGTTGGTCAAGCAGGACGAGTTTGCAATGGGCCAAACGGTGCTTTTCCTGTTTGGGAAAAGTGACAATATCCTCATCCACAACATTAAGCAGCACCAAGCCAAGTTGGCAGCCATTTTTAACGACGTGGAAATCCAACGGATGACCCAAACTTACCTGAAAATGCGGGCCGAAAACGGCAATTTGGATGGCAATATCCTAAAAACCCACCGGGTGTCCATCTCGCTGCCCGTGGGCTACAAGTTTGTGATGGAAAGGATATTTGGCAATGGCGAAGCTGGCTTTGTGTGGGTGCGCGCCCCCGACTACGAGATTGACCGCAATATCTTTTTGGCCTACAAGCCTTATCAGAGCGAGAAGCAATTTGACCAAGACAGCATCTTGGCTTGGCGCAACCAGCTTTGCCAATCTTATATTTTTGGCGATCCAGCAAAGAAACAGTCTTATTTGGTAACTGAACAATTAGTGCCGCCCACTTACCAAGTGAGCAAAGTGGGCACCCGCTACGCCGTGGAAATGCGTGGGTTGTGGCGCACCTACGAACAGGTAGTGATGGGGGGGACCTTCTTGAGCTATGTCTTCGCCGACCCCGACAAAGGAAGGATTTACTATGCCGAGGGATTCCTTTATGCCCCGGCCAAAAACCACAAACGGGAGCTGATGCGCGAGTTTGAAGCCGTTCTGAAAAATATCAAATAAGGATGCCCGCCAGGATCCAGCCAATTCCAATGACCACTACCCAGACCACTCCACCCATTTTTGGGCCGCGGGTGGGCAGTGGGTTACCCAAGTTTGACCGACCTGCCATGACCGGGGCCACTGTTCAGCACGTGGTCCATGATTACACTTTCTATTTTAACTGGCTCCAACAAACCGAAGATGTACTGGCCGAGTGCCAGTTGAGCGAGAAGGAGGCCATGCAGTTGACCAACAAGCACCTGCACATAGATCTTGGCCACCGCCAGAAGGCATTGCCCCTCGACCAATTGCAAAACTTGGAATTGGTCTTCAAGCGGCTCATGTTCCCCCTGTTAGTAGGGGGCATTGTGGCGCCTATCTCGCTAGTGGCCCTGCTCAATGGCCTACTGACCCCCCTGATCGGGATCGGGCTGTCGTCGGTGGGCCTGTCGTTGCTGTATTATGGCTGGGTGGGCACTTATCAGATCCGGGTCAACTTAAAATCATCCACTTTCCTCGCTTATTTTGCCGATAGCAAAACGACCCGGATTGAGCGATTTATAGAAAAAATCAACCACCATTTGCAGCCGACTTAGCCAGCCCAGTATTGGTTACATCAACAAATCGTTGAGCCGGTCTTCTAGGGCTTGGCCACGGAGGTTTTTGTCAATGATCACCCCATCCTTATCGACCAAAATAGTGAGGGGAATACCTTCCACCCGGTACAACTGCACCACCGGTGAGTTCCAATGCATGAGATCCGAAACGTGGGTCCACGCCAAGCCATCTTTTTGGATCGCCTCCAACCACTTTTCGCGTTTTTCGTCCAACGATACGCTGTAAATCTCAAATTCTTTGTCTTTGAATTTATTGTAGATCCGCACCACGTTGGGGTTTTCTTTGCGGCAGGGCCCGCACCAAGAAGCCCAAAAATCAATCAGCACGTATTTGCCCCGCAGCGATGACAACGTCACGTTTTTGCCATCTGGGGAGGTCATGGAAATTTCGGGGGCCGGTTGTCCAATGGCCATCCGGGCCAATTGGGCCAACTGGTTGCCAAAATAAACCACATATTCTGATTCGGGATACAAGGTATTCAACTTTTTGTGCAATTCTTGCAAATAGGCCATCTCTTGGTCACTGTCCAACATGCCAGCCGCAATGATGGATACTATCGAGGGGTCGTTGGTGTTCACCAGCTGTTTTACCCGGGCAGTAGCCGTCATGGCGAACGCTGCTTGGACCTTCTCAAGCTCCATTTCGGTTGATTGGCCCGTCAACATCAACATTTTAATGCTGTCCGATTCTTTTTTGATGGCCTTGGCCAATTGTTGGTAAGCAACAAAAAAATCATTGTCCTTTGAACCAGTCACTTTGAACAGGCCATAGGGATCGCTGCCATCGGCTTCCACTTTTATGTCTCCCGCACTGAGCACAAATTCGCCCTGTTGGGCATTGTAGAAACTCAGAACATAAAAAGCGGGCGAGGCAACAGGCACTTTGAAGGAAAAATTGCCGGCTTGGTCTGCTTTGACCGAGTCAACCCGATCGAGCTTTTCCATCCCCATTTTATCGAGATAGATGTAGCCATTTTGCGGCTTGGTAACTTTCCCTTGGATGTTGGCTTGGGATTTAGTGTTGGATTCGTGTTGAGTGGCACAAGCCACCATCATACTCACCGTCACCACTAAGGCTAAGGCCGACCTAATTTCTACAATCATGATTGATACTCCTTGCTTTCTTGAGGCTAAAACCTTCATAACAAGGAGCAAAGTTCGAGTCAAGCGTACTCAAAGGCAACCAATTAGCAAACTTTAACTTTTGGATTGCCGGCATCGTCCCTTGTTAATGCCAGATGACCCTAGTTTTTAAATACGGCCGGGCGTTTCTGTTGGGCGGCCTGTAGGGCCTCGGTCAGGTCGGCCGATACCAGCATGGCCGCGTTCCAAGTGGCAATGTAGTTGAGGCCGTCGGCGGTGGTGTGGTCCCGGGTGTAGCGCAGCATTTCTTTGGTGCCCCGAATGGCCAGGGGCGATTTGGCCGCAATGCTCTGGGCCACCGCCAACACGCCTGCGTGCAGGCTGGGGCCATCAGGGAATGCGCGGTTGGCCAGGCCAATAGTCTGGGCTTCGCGCCCCTCCATTTGCCGGCCGGTGAAGGCCAGCTCGGCTGCTATGCCCGGCGCAATGATCTTGGGCAAACGCTGGAGAGTGCCTAGATCGGCTACCATGCCCACTTCGATTTCTTTGACACAAAACACGGCATCCTCGGTGCAGTAGCGGAGATCACATGCACTCACAATGTCCACCCCACCCCCAATGCAGCCACCGTGAATGGCCGCAATCACGGGCTGTCGGCACAGTTCGATGGCACTGACCGGGGCTTGCAGCGCCAGTACTTTGCGGCGGAGCAGTTCCCGCGAGCGGGCCCCGTCAACGTGGGCCGTCTGGTGTTGCAAACTGGCCAGCAAGCTCAAATCTATGCCTGAACAGAAATGCTTGCCCGCCCCCGACAGCACCACCACCCGCACCTCGGGATCGGCATCAAGGGCAGAGAAAATGGCCAATAGTTCGTCCCAGGCCACTTCGTCCAGCGCATTGGCCTTGTCGGGGCGGTTGATCTGGACTTGGGCGATGTGATCGGCGATGTGGAGGGTAAAGCGCGTGTAGGACATATAGATGAACAATCAAAAAGTAAAAGTAATGGTTTTGCACCAAATTCAATTGGGTAGGCAGACGGACCGGCCAACAAATCAGGGCAAATGGGAACGATCGGCGGGCTCAATGCAGGAATGAATTCAACTTCTGGAGTGCTTCGGGCCAAAGCTGGTCGCGCATCGACTTTTTGAAAAAGCCAAAATGGGCGATTTTCTTCTGCCGATAATCCGTCGGTTCTATTTGGTGGAGGTGAGTAGTGGACTGGTTTTCAACCTGATTCCAAAAAGCGGGGACTGATCGGTGGTTGGAAATCGGGTCGTCGCTGGTCCAATACATGTGAATCGGGAAGTTATAATTTTTAAAATTGCCTCTTGGCACGGTTTTGCCGTAAAACCGGGCGTTAAAAAAATAATCGGGCTGGCCACACCAAGCCTTCCATTCGCGCGCCACCTCTCTGGGCAAATCTTCCATGATCCCGAATTTTTTGGCCGCCACGTACCCCGTGAGCTTAATGCTGAGCGGAGTAAACAAATGGAAAAAATAGGCGGCCAACCATCGGTAGCTAATGGGCATATAGGCCAGGTAGCCCGTAGAGACCGCAAACCCCAGCATCCCCTTGGTGCCGGCCAGGTTATCCATAAACCCCACCTGTTGCCCACCCACACTGTGCCCCACTAGTAGATATGGCAGGGTGGGGAAGCGATTGGTCAAGTAATTTTTCACGGCGGGCATGTCTTTTCGGCCATAGTCCAAAAAACGGTACGCGCAAGTTTTCAAGTCGGCGGGGGCCGATTCGCCGCTCCCCCGGTAGTCCCAGAGACAGCAAAGAAAACCGTCTTGGGCCAAGAATTCCAGAAAAGGCAAATAGAATTCCTTCTTTGTGCCAGTGCCGCCATTGAATTGCACCACCGCTTTGGGAGCGGGCGGGATGATCAATACCCCTTTAAGGTCGACGCCGTCATCACAGCGGACCATGATCGGTTCTTTCACTATCATACACTTGGTTTGGGTATTATACTGAACGGTTGGTTTTTATCTGGACAAAAAACTAGAGCATTTTCTTGATCCGGGCAAACGTCCGCTGCAAGTAAGTCGGATCCTTGTACAGTTGCATCAGGATGAGTGCCCCCTCAATGTCAGCGATGTTTTGCTGGGCAATCGCCAAAAGAGCGGGTTGGGCGTACTTTTCCGCAAAAATCTTGCTCATCGCATTTTCCCAGCTTTGGAAAAACAGTTTGATGGCTGGCAGGAAGGTCTCTTCCACGTGGGCGGTTTCCAAAACGGTATTGGCAAACAAACACCCTCCCAGCTCACTGGTAAAGGTTTTGAGGGCTGATTCGGTCATAAAATCAAACTTTTCTTCGGCGTTAAATTCCTCCGAATAAGCAGTTTTGAATATTTTTTCTTCAAACCAGCCGTGCAACGTTGCCAATGCCGCCTGCATCAACGCTTCTTTGCTGGCAAAATGGTGGTAAAATACGCCCTTCGTCAGTCCGGTGGCGTTGGCTAAGTCGGCCATTGTGGTGCGGTAATACCCTTGCCGGCGGAACAAACGGATGGAAACCGCAATGATTTCTTTTTTGGTGATTTTTTGGCTCGGCATAATACTGAACGATTGGTATGCAAAAGTACAACTATTTACCATCCGCCAAACACCATACCCCCCAAAAACCGTCCTTATTGCCGACAATCGGCCCTTGGCTGGATCAGATGTCCGTCAAAACTACCCACCGGCCACACGGGGAGCCATCGGGCCAGTGTACTCCCAGCGGGAAAGCGACAGCGCATGTAGGGTTACTTTACGCTCGTGCGCGCCATCAGTTTTAGACTATTTAAGCTTTTGTTAAGCCATTTTTCCCAGCGGAATGCCGATTTTTGCTCCTGTAACTATTCAGGCAATAAATGTCTGCCCAATTATAACATCAGCCTGTGACTACGCGTTTCTCTTTCATCCAATACATTCACCAATCAATCTTTCTTCCCATGAAAAAAATCAGTCGTTACCTCCTAGTGGCCGCGTGTCTGTTGCACTTGGCCAACTTAGGACTTGCCCAAGGCAAACCAGAAGCCCGGGCCGACAAGAAACCGAATGCCCCCCTGCCGCTCGATCCGGCCGTGCGCATTGGCAAGCTCCCCAACGGGCTTACGTATTATATCCGCAAGAATGTGAAGCCCGAAAAGCGGGTGGAATTGCGCTTGGCGGTCAATGTTGGGTCCAACCTCGAGGTGCCAGGCCAAGAAGGATTGGCCCATTTTACCGAGCACATGGCCTTCAACGGCACCAAGAATTTCCCCAAGAACGAATTGGTCAGCTATTTACAAACGGCGGGGGTCCGGTTCGGGGGCGACCTCAACGCTTTCACCAGTTTTGACGAAACGGTGTACATCCTGCCCATTCCCTCCGACAAGCCGGAACTGGTGGACAAGGGTTTGCTGGTGCTCCAAGATTGGGCATTTGGCATGACGATGGACAATACCGAGATCGACAAGGAGCGCGGGGTGATCGTCGAGGAATGGCGGACCGGGCAAGGATCCAGCCAGCGGATGCGCGACAAATACTTTCCCCTGCTGTTCAAGGGCTCGCGGTACGCCGAGCGGCTCCCCATTGGCAAGAAAGAGGTGATCGAGGGTTTCAAATACGATTTGATCAAGCAATTCTACAAAGATTGGTACCGCCCCGATTTGATGGCCGTGGTGGCCGTGGGTGATATTGATGTTGATCAAATGGAGAAGAAAATCAAAGAAATGTTTGGCAAAGCCAAAGGGCCGGCCAAGCCCCGCAAGCGCGAAGAGTTTAACGTGCCCGACCACAAAGAGACCTTGGTTTCTATTGTCCAAGATCGGGAAGCGACCAACGTGCAGGTGCAGGTAATTTACAAACAGCCCTCGACCGCACTCAAGACCGAGGCGGACATGCGCGGCTACTTGGTGCGCCAACTGTACAACGGCATGCTCAATGCTCGTTTGGATGAACTGCGCCAAAAGTCCGATCCGCCCTTTATTTACGGAGTGTCGGCCTATGGTGGTTTTGTGCGCACCAAAGATGCCTACTTTGCCAATGCCGTTGTCAATGAAACTGGGGCCGAACGCGGCCTGCGCACCCTGCTCGAGGAAACGGAGCGCGTGAAACGCTTCGGCTTTACCCCGGGCGAACTCGAGCGGCAAAAGAAAACCCAGCTCAAAAGCATTGAACGGGCTTACAATGAACGCGACAAAACCGAATCAGAAAGTTATGTCGAGGAGTATGTCGACCATTATCTGGAAGGAAATGCCGCCCCGGGCATTGAGTTTGAATACCAATTTTACAACAAATACCTGAACGATGTGCAATTGGCCGAAGTGAACTCACTGGCCAAACAATGGGTGAAGGACGAGAACCGGGTGGTGATTATCACCGCCCCCGAAAAGTCCAGCGTGCAGTTGCCCTCCGAGGCCCGTGTGCGCGAGGTTTTGGCCGAAACGGCCAAAACCAACTTAACGCCCTATGAAGACAAAGCCGTCGCCACTTCGCTGATCACGGCCCTGCCCAAGGCGGGCAAAGTGAGCGCGGAGAAAAAACTGGCCGCGGTGGATGTGACCGAGTTTACCTTATCCAACGGGGCTCGGGTGGTGCTCAAGCCCACCAAGTTCAAAAACGACGAAATTTTGTTCCAAGCGTATAGTTTCGGCGGCACCTCGATCTATGCGGATGCTGACTATTTGACGGCCAGCAACTTGGGCCAAATCGTCACCGCCAGTGGGATTGGCCAGTTTTCGGCCACCGACCTGACCAAAACGCTGGCCGGCAAAACGGCGCGCGTGGGCTTGGGCCTGAGCGAAACCAGCGAGAGCATGAACGGCAACGCGTCGGTGAATGACTTGGAGGCGATGTTCCAACTGATCCACCTCTACTTTACCCAACCGCGCAAGGATGCCGAGGCGTTCAGCTCATTTATTGCCAAGAGCAAGGCCCAGATGCAAAACATGTCGGCCAATCCGCAGTACTTCTTTATTGATCAAACCCAAAAGATACTGTACAACAACAACTTGCGCCGCAAAGTGCTGCCCGAACCAGCCGATTTTGACAAAATCAACCTAGATCGGGCGTTTGAAATTTACAAAGAGCGCTTTGGCGATGCGAGTGATTTCACCTTCATGTTTGTTGGCAGTTTTGAGCCCGAAAAAATCAAACCGCTGATTGAGCTGTATTTGGCCAGTTTGCCGGGGGCGGGCCGCCAAGAAACTTTCAAAGACTTGGGCATCCGGCCACTCAAGGGCATGAACGACCGCGAAATCGTGAAGGGAACTGACGGCAAAAGCTTGGTCAACTTGCTGTTTTCGGGGGAGGCTCCCTATAGCCGCAAGGCGAATTTCTTGCTGGCCTCCACCATCCAGTTGCTCAACATCAAGCTCATCGAAAGTGTGCGCGAAGGCGAGAGCGGGGTGTATGGCATTAGCGCGGGCGGCGGCCTGAGCAAAAACCCTTACAATG
>JAYUVL010000139.1:0-2927 GCA_043754075.1 Cytophagales bacterium
CGGTGATGTGAAAACCGCCTTTGCTTCGGCTGACAAAATCGTTGAAAAAACGTACGAGGGGCCATTTCTGCCGCACAGTTGTTTGGAACCCATGAACTACTTCGCCCATGTGCGGGCGGACGGGGCCGAGCTGATCGGGTCGTGCCAAACACCCGAGCGGGCCCGCAAACTGGCGGCCGATCTGCTGGGCATGAAAGAAAACCAGATCACGGTCGAAATTTCCCGCATGGGCGGGGGCTTTGGCCGCCGGCTCATGCACGATTATGTGCTGGAGGCCGTCGAGGTGTCCAAACTGTCGGGCAAACCGATCAAGCTCGCCTTTACGCGCGAAGATGAAATGACCGCCGGGCTCTACCGCCCAGCTTCCAAATACAAGTTTCGGGTGGCGATCAAGGACAAGCAAGTGACCGCCTACCACCTCACCGGCACTGGGGCCAACGGGCAAAATTTTACCCGTGAAAATACCTTCCCCGCCGGGGCCATTGCCAATTATTTGGTCGAGTCGCACAATTTCGAGAGTAACATTACGACCGCCCCTTGGCGTGCCCCCATTACCAATTTCTTAGCTTTTGCCGAGCAGGCGTTTCTGGACGAAGTGGCCCAAGAACTGGGCACCGATCCGGTCAAATTCCGCATCGATCTGTTTGAAAAAGCCAAAGCCTCCGGGGCCAAGTTTGAGTACGAAGTGGGCAAATCCATCGGTGTAATCAAATTGGCCGCCGAAAAAGCCAACTGGGGCAGCCCCAAGGCCGGGGTTTACCAAGGGTTCAGCACCTATTATTCCCACAACACCTACGTGGCCGAAGTGGCGGAGGTAGTGCTGGTCAACAACCAACCGGTGGTGCAAAAAGTGATCTGCGCCATTGATTGCGGTATTGTGGTGAACCCGGTTTCGGCCATAAACCAATCGGAGGGCGGCGTGATCGACGGGGTGGGCCATGCCCTCTTTGGTGATTTTAGCTTTGAAGCAGGCAAGCCAACTGCCAATAATTTCAATGGTTATCGCCTGATCCGGATGCCCGAGGCCCCGGCGGTGGAAATCCACTTTGTGCCGAGCCTGAACGATCCCACTGGCTTGGGCGAGCCCACGCTCCCCCCCGTGGGGGCGGCAGTGGCCAACGCCATTTTTGCCGCCACCGGCAAGCGGCTCTACAAGTTTCCGTTTGTCAAGGAAATGGCCATTCAAGGCGCCACCCAATAACGGTTCGGCCTTCGTGGCCAAGTGCCCGATCAACGGCCCGAACGCCCAATCCGCCAACTTTTGGTCCCCCGACCAAAGGTTGGCTTTTTTTCTGGCTCAAGTCAGCGTATTGGGGTTGGAAAATGGACGGAGAACACTGGGAGCACAGGCAAAAGCCACATTGCCCCAAGCGAGTGTGTCGCCAGCAGGATTCCCGGTCAGCGGATGCTGAGGAACGGCTACGCATTGGCGATGTGGCAGTATTTGAAAAACATCGAGCCAGGAACGGCTGCCGAATAGCATTACCAATGATGAAGATCACAACTAAAGCTCAATAGTAAAGGTCAAGCCCGGACTGAAGCCGAATGGCGAACAAAAGTTGAGAGAATACTCGTCGCCCCGCCATATTGCCAAACCGGCTGTTGGCAGTAGTGCTTCCGTTAAAGTCTAACTATTTAACACCGACTTTTAGTTGTTTATTATATTCGTCCGCATCAAAACTACCGATGGATTCTTGTATGAGTCCATCTTTGTCAAAATGCCAAAGTTCAAAACCGCTTACCCTTACTTTATTATTGGTCCCTCCTGGGGCTGAATTTGTTCCTGTCAAAGTCCAATGAAATTCCGTACCATTAGGTTTGATTACTAAACTGTCCATTGCCACTATCATGTCAGGAAAGGCAGTCATAAAACCTTGAGCAACTTTTGTAATGGCGTCTCGTCCAACAGCAGGCGCATCAGCATTTACTTTTAATGAACCAGTTGTCGAAAAAAATGCTGCAACACTTTCTGGTTTTTGGCTGCACCAAGCCGCAGAATATTTTTTTCCAAACTCCGTCAGTTGTTCTTTGTCCATTGCACTATTATTTTTTGTTTCAGTATTTAAAGTGTCTGTTTTTGATTTGCCCGATTGATTGTTACAGCTTGTTATAAGTGTCAAGGATAGGAGAGAAAATGTAAATAGGAATAGTTTCGGCTTCATTTTTAAATTGATTTGTGTTCTTGCCTACTCTCGTCAGTTTTCGGCTTCGCTGTTTTGTCAACTTTTAAATCAGGCTTGTGTCACACCGCATTACAGCCAACGTTTTGGTGCTTGGCGAAGAAGCGGATTTCGGAGACGAAAACTGTCAATACACCACAAAAGTTGATGCGAGGCAGAATGTTGAATTAACCACTTCACCCGCCATTGAGCCAAACGCCTGTTCACTACCATTAAGTTAAGGGAAATGCTTATTTTGGTGCGCTTGTTTCACCATTCAAATTTAAGTTTTAGGTTAGAGATTTCAAAAAAATTATCGGCGAACTCTAGTCTTTCCGAGGGAAACTGCCCGAAACCCAGAAAATTATCGCCAAAAACCCTCCGATTTTACCCGGACGCGAAAACTTCCCTTTCAAACTTTAGGTAAGTTTCTTTCCAAACTCGCAAAAATAGCCTACCATCAGCACTCAATTGTCTTTTTGGCCACGGAAAAACTTGCCCCGAATCTGCTCTTTGTCAAGCCCGCAAAAAACTAAACCCCGTCTTTTTTGCAGATCGCTTTACTTGGAAAGCGTGTTGGAAGAAATGCAAGTTGATTACTGGCAAAGTTTGGCAATGATAAAGCCCAAGAAAGCAGAACGAAAGCGAAAAATGATATGCGCCAACGAACAGCACCAGACCGAATTCAATGATAAACGGGGTTTTTAGTAGAAATATGGAGGTAAGTTCTTTGCGATAAATTGATCCTTTATTGGTGCAAAAAACGAC
>JAYUVL010000140.1:0-4855 GCA_043754075.1 Cytophagales bacterium
CAATTTTTTCAAACTTCGCAAGCATTGGACAGTAGTTTTCCCAAGCGATTATTGGACGAAAAAACCAAGGACATCTCCGAAATTGAGTTTGCTCGCCGATTTGAAGCTGTGCGCCAAAAACAGGCCCAATTGAAAACATTCGGCTTGAGCGAAAGTGAACAAGAAATCCCCAAGTATGATCCCGTAAATGCTAAGTTGCTGTTGGTATATCTTAATGATACTGAGCAAAAACTGCAAGTTTTTGCTGACCTGATCCAACATTTGGAATTATTCACCAGTATCATCAATGAACGACGATTTACCTTTAAAACAATTCAGATTAGTAAAGAGAAAGGCTTTTATTTCCTTAATAGAAAGGGCACAGAATTGAGCCTAAAAGATTTATCATCGGGCGAGCAGCATGAGGTAGTAATGCTGTATGAATTGCTCTTTAAAACCGTCCCTAATGCCCTAGTACTGATCGATGAACCCGAAATTTCCTTGCACATCACATGGCAAAAAGAGTTTCTGAATGACTTGAAGGCCATCATTCAGTTGAAAAAAATACAAGTAATAGTGGCTACCCATTCACCACAGATCATCAATGATCGCTGGGATTTGGTTTTTAACCTTGAAACTCAAGAGATGCAATGAAAAAGGGAGATGTTACGATCAGCGATAAAATCAATGAATTAAAATTGGATATTTCGCATCCCAATAGCAAGGGTAAAGTTTTTATTCTATTGGAGGGCGATAGTGATGTGCGCCTGTTCCGTAAATTATACCCAAACAGGCAGGTTAAGCTAGAAATCATTCCGGGAGGGTGGATTCAACTTGAAAAGGGCTTGCGTGAACTCGCCGAACTGTCTAAACGCCTGATTGGGATCCGCGATGCTGATTTTGCCCACTTGGATAATCAGCCGCCTGGCTTACCAAACTTATTTTTTACTGATTTGCACGACAGTGAAATGTTGATGGTTGCTTCCGATCAGACATTTAGTGCCATCATCCATGAGTTCTGTGATTTACCTAAAATTGAGCATCATTTGGTTAGGGAGCAACTACTAAATGCACTCCGAGTAGTCGGTTATTTGCGTTGGTACAATGATCAAAAAAAAATGGAGTTATCCTTTGAAGGGATTTACCCTGGTGAATTTTTTGAGCCTGAGACTAACTTGATGGATAATCAGGCATATTTGGGAAAAGTGCTGGCCAAATCCAAACGCACCGAAATAGATGCGGGTCAGCTTTTGGCAAATGTTGTAAGACTGGACGACAAGGCCCACCCCAATTTCCAGTTATGCAATGGGCACGATTTTATGAGTATATTGGCTAGGTTTTTAAACACTAAAATCAAGTTAGGGACTACCGGCGATCGGGTTTGCGCTCATTTTAGGACAGCCTACCAGCTTGACGAATTTTCCAAGACTCAATTATACACTCAAGTGAGAGATTGGGCGTCTCGGCAGCAGATAAAGTTTGATTTTACCAGTGTGTAGTTGCTGAACCTCAGCTGTAAAGCATATTGTTCATTTTTCGGATAACAGCAGGTTGAATGCTGAGCGAAAGCCGAATTTAGGGTAAAGTATTTTGATGGTTCATGGGATTCGTTTCCTTACGTTTAAGAATAGTTTACATAGATCAATGGCCTGCTCTTTTTGTCCAGTTCCCAATCCACTCCCCTTTACCATCCCCGCAACCGACGCTCTGGCCAAGCCTGTCCCGATTGCCGGGACAAATACCCCGCCACCAACCACGCCACCCCCGAGCCCAAACAGGCCCCCGCGAGCGTATCGATCAAAAAGTGCTGGGCCAGATACACCCGCGAGAAAGCAGCCAACGCGGCCAACCCAAAGAAAACGAGATCCAAACCTGGCTTGCGCACAATAAAGGCCAATGACAAGCAAAGGGTAAAAGCGGAGGTGGAATGGCCCGAAGGGAAGCTATTGGCGTACAGAATGTCCACCCCGTCCACGAATTGGAGCGGATAATCCTTGAAAAATGCGGCTGGGCGGAGCGTATCCGCAAAAACCACCCGCTTGAGCAATTGGGCCAGCAGGGAAGAGAGGCCATAGGAGGCCAAGATCTGTACGGCGTAACGGAATTTGACCAACAACGCGCCCAAACCAATCGCCAAACTAAACAGGCCGTCGCCCAAGTGCGTGGCATACTTAAAAAATACATCGCGGGCAGGTGAGTGCCAGCCGTTGATGGCCAATACCTCATCGCCGTGGTTATGCTGGAGCAGAAAGACCACCCCGGCAGCGAGGTAAGCCAGTAATAAGCCAAAGAAAACGCGATTGGTGTGGGGCATGGCAGTTAAACAAAGAGATCGACAAAGGTAAATTTTTCCCCATCAAACAGCCCTTTGTCGCTGAGCTTGAGGGCAGGTATCACCAGCAATGCCATGAAACTGAGGGACATATACGGCGACTTGAGCGGGCTGCCCAGCGACTTGGCGAATTGGTCAAGGGCAGCGTAGGCCCGCGCCACTTCGTAGCCGTCCTCGGCCGCCATGAGACCCGCCACGGGGAGCGGCAGCACCTGCTCACTGGCCCCATCACAAGCGGCAATACCCCCTTGGGCGGCGATCACCAAGTTCACAGCCCGGCACAATGCCGCGTCGTCGCACCCAACGGCGATGATGTTATGGGAATCGTGCGCCACTGAGGACGCGATGGCCCCAGATTTTAAGCCAAAATTTCGGATAAAAGCTACAGCGGGCGGAGCAGTGGCATAACGGTTCACCACGGCGATTTTTAAAATGTCATTCTGCGGATCGGATACTGCCCAACCATCAATAATTTTAGCTGGCAGAATCAGGGCCCGGGTGATCAATTCGCCATCCAAGGCCTCGATCACCCGGATGTGCTGGCTGGTGGCCGGGACCCGAAAGTCGGTGATTGCTTGGAGATGGGCCCGAAAATGATTGATCGGCTCAATGGCCACCGAGGGCAGCAGCGATTGGCCCGCCTCGGCCACCAACTGCCCCGCGAGCCACGTTTGGTGCACTTTGAAATCCTGTAGATCTTCCACTAAAATGAAATCCGCTGGATCGCCGGGGCGCAATAGCCCCACGGGCAGGCCGTAGTGCAGCACCGGGTTGATGCACGCCGCTTGCAACACCTTGAACACATCAATACCGTGCTTAACGGCCCGGCTGGCCAGTTGGTTGAGGTGGCCTTCCACCAGACTGTCGGGATGTTTGTCATCCGAACAGAACATGACATTTTCCCAATGATCGGTTAACAAACCCACAAGGGCGGTAAAATTTTTGGCTGCACTACCTTCCCGGATCAAAATTTTCATCCCACACGCCAGTTTGTCCAAGGCTTCTTCCCGGGTGAAACACTCATGATCGGTGCTAATGCCCGCCGCCGCGTAGGCCCGGGCCTGATCGCCCCGAAGACCGGGCGCGTGTCCATCTACTGGTTTTCCGTACTTTTGCGCCACCGCGATTTTGTCATACACCGTTTGATCATGGTGCAATACTCCCGGCCAATTCATCATCTCGGCAAGGTATTTGAGATCATCTTGGGTGAACAACTGGGCTATTTCGGTAACATTGAGGCTGGCTCCGGCAGTTTCAAAGAGAGTAGCGGGCACGCACGAAGGGGCACCGAAGGCAAACTTGAAGGGCGTTAGTTGAGCATTTTTGAGCATGAAGCGCACGCCAGCCAGCCCCAGCACATTTGCGATTTCATGCGGATCCGATACGGTGGCCACCGTACCGTGTACCACGGCCAAGCGAGCAAATTCAGAGGGAATGAGCATTGAACTCTCAATGTGAACGTGGGCATCCACAAAGCCCGGCAACAAGTACAAAGGGCAGGTGTCGGTCAGTGGGGCAATCTGTACAATGTTCCCATCGGCCACTGTTAACCGTGCTGGATAAATTTTTTGATTGAAAACATCTACATAATTTGCTTTTATTTCAAAATACTGGGACATACTTAAAGCATAAAGAAATGAAGAAATACATTGTGTTTTTTTTGTTGGCAATGATCACCCTGCCTTCGTGTTTTCATTCGCCCAGTACTGCTTGGACCCCACGCCGTTCCAAATCGATCCGGCAGGGTAAATCGGCCAAAGCCGATAAGAAAACCCGAGTCGTCAGAATGTGGTAATTCACTCCTCACCGGACAAACTTAGCCAAAAGATGCGAAAGCTAGCTTTAAAATTATTGGTATTATTGGTGTTTGCTACCTCGGCGGGCTGTTATCATGCCCCGCGCACCGCTTGGTCACCTGGCAAATACAAAAAGAAAAAATTACCCGTCAGACAAACCAGTGGCCTATAACCATGCATAAAACCGTTTTAAAATTCAACTTTGGCTGGCATTATTGGCTGGCGATGTTTATGCTGGTGGCAGTGGCCACTTCGGAGATCTCATGTGCGGGCGGGCCTAAAAACCGGAACGGCAAAAAAGTGAAACGGGGCAAACCGATGCCCTGTCCCATCAAAGATTGTTAAGTGGCGGGGAGGACTGGAGACTCATTTTTTGGGGACTAAGCAAGAGGTGAGTACGCTCAGGGCGAGTCATCTGGAACAAGCTGAAAGATCAACTCCCAGAAGATTCCGGTAAACGCCCATCCGATCCAAAGCCCCATCAAACTGGGTTTTCGCCGGCCAACGAAGGAGAGTATTGTAAATCAAGCAAGTAGATTTTGCCAATCTCCGGAATTGATTTTACTTCGGCGCTATTTGCTAGCCCCTGCTGAGGGCCTGTCCGACCCAAAGAATACTCCCACTCAAAAAAGGGCCACCAAAATGGTAGCCCTTTTTTCAGTACTCGTTCTTTTTTACAAATTTGATTAATAGCCAGGATTCTGGTCGGCTTGTTCAATGGCCGGGTTCAGATCAATTTCGCGCTGGG